>NZ_JACJSC010000046.1 GCF_014697575.1 Planktothrix sp. FACHB-1365
CAGAAAAATTATCCCCTGAGCAAAACTCCCGACCATTCAGTTAGAATTACTCAGTTTTTTCGCCTCATTCGGCAAAAATTGGGGAGTCAAATTGAGTCCCCAATTTGGGAAAATGAAACAGCCCTGCCTTGGAAAGGGGGGAACAGGAGATCAAAGTCCCCCTTTTTAAGGCTATGCCCTGAGCCTGCCGAAGGGGGGATTTAGGGGGATCTAATCTGGGCTATAATCACCCGTTTTTGGCTGAAGTTGACACCAATGATTGCTAGATACCTAATCTTAAAAATAGCTAATCCATAACTATCCTTCTGAAAACAAGCATATCTTAACTGCCAAGGGCGATCGCTATCACATTATTTTTAACTGATTCCTTAACACAAATAGATGAGTTTGTCATCCCCTCAAAGTGATTTTGTAGCCAATTTTGTAGCTAGTCCCATCGTCTATTCCTAAAAGCATACTTCTAAAGATATACTTTTCTAGTCGGGCTCAGGCTAATTATCCCAGTCCACAGTCCCCAATTAACCATCACCAGTAATCAAGGATTAATCTCTATGACTACTTTTCAGGAAAAAACAGGTGCTCAAAATCCGTTAGATGCTGTAAGAACAGACGCACGGGGCTCTGCTAAACCCAGTTTTGCGGATCTTGACAAAGATGGGGACTTGGATGCCATTATTGGGGACTGGAACGGCACTCTCCAATACTGGCAGAATAATGGGGGGGTTTTCACTCAGCAAACGGGTGCTGCTAACCCCTTCAATGGTATAGATGTGGGTAATAATGCGGCTCCGGCTTTTGCCGATCTTGACAAAGATGGGGACTTAGATGCTTTTATTGGGAACAGACTAGGCAGTATCGAATACTTTCAGAACACCAATGGGAGTTTCACCCAGCAAACAGGTACAGCCAACCCTTTCAATGGTATCAGTGTGGAGGAGTCCACCCCTAGTTTTGCTGATATTGACAAAGATGGAGACTTGGATGCTTTTGTTGGGAGCAAATCAGGCACTATCGCATATTTTCAGAATACCAATGGCAGTTTCACTCAGCAAACAGGAACAGCTAATCCTCTCAATGGAGTCTTTGTTGGTTTCAATAGTGTCCCCAGTTTTGCCGATCTTGACAGAGATGGGGACTTGGATGCTTTTATTGGAGTCGGGAGTGGAGCGATCGAAAACTTTCAGAACACCAATGGCAGTTTCACTCAGATATTAAATCAACTCAACCCTTTCAAGTATCTAAATTTGGGTTCCGATAGTTTCCCCAGTTTTGGAGATATTGACAAGGATGGGGACTTGGATGCTTTTGTTGGGGCTGGTGGCGGCTTGATCCAATTCTTCGAGAACACTACACCTCCACCTCCACTCCAGATTAACGCTTTACTTCCGACTAATAATCAGCAACAAGTTCCCCTTGCTAATGACTTAATTGCTGATTTTAACCAAGATATTCTCAAAGGTGCTGGCAATATTGTTATTAAAGACAGTGCCGGGAATATTTTTGAAACCCTAGATATTAATTCACCTAATATTACAATTATTAATAACGAACTTGTTATTAACCCCACCAATAATTTAGCAGGACAAACCCAATACAGCGTTGAAATTGCTCAAGGTGCAGTTCAAAGTTTAGCTGGATTACCTTCTGGAGCAATAACTTCTCAACAGTGGAGTTTTCAAACCGTTGATAATATTGCACCCACCATTAGTTTTTTAACTCCCGCCGATGATAGTATCGGCAGAATAACATTATCTGGCAACTTAGTTATCGCATTCAACGAGAGCGTTTCTAAAGGCACTGGTAATATTGTTATCAAAAAAGTTTCAGATAATTCTGTTTTTGAAACGATATCGGTTACATCACCCAATATCAGTATTGCGACTACTGTTACTAATGGTAGATTCAGTAGCCGCGTGGTGATCAACCCCACAAACAATTTCGCATCTGAAACAGAATATTACGTTGAAATTGATAATACAGCCTTTAAAGATTTGAGCGGCAATGCTTTTGCCGGCCTGAGTGGAAATACGGCTTGGAATTTCAAAACTGTTGATCGCACACCTCCAGTCTTAACCAGTTTATCACCAACGGATAATGCCACAGGAGTTGCTGTAGGAGATAACTTAATTGTTACCTTTAATGAACCGATTCAGAAAAGTAATACGGGCAATGTCACAATTAAAAAATTATCAGATGGGTCAATTGTTGAAACCCTAGCGGTTAGTTCACCCAATCTCACCACCAATGGCAATCAACTGATTATTGACCCCACTGCCAATTTAGCTCCGGGTACAGAATATTATATAGAAATTGCCCCCGGAACCGTAGGCGATTTGGCTGCAATCGGCGCATTAGCCGCAAATCCCTTTATTGGAATTAGTGGGAGTACGGCTTGGAATTTCACAACCGTCCCCGATGCCGTTAACCTGTCCATAACCCCCACCACCGGAAGTGAAGCGGGAACCACCAGTATTACCGTCACCGCCACCGCCGCCCTTCCCGTTGTCGGCAACCAAACCGTTGATTTAGCGTTAAGCGGAAGTGCCACAGCCGCAGATTTTGCGGGTACTATCCCCAATAAAATTACCATAACCGACGGCAGCACCACCGGACAAGTCACCCTCACCATTGCCGACGACCTCGTAGATGAAATCGACGAAACAGGCACTCTCACCATTAGTAACCCCAGTGCGGGTATTGTTTTAGGGCCAACCACCACAGGCAATATCACCATTACCGAC
Source organism: Planktothrix sp. FACHB-1365 (assembly GCF_014697575.1). Taxonomy (GTDB): domain Bacteria; phylum Cyanobacteriota; class Cyanobacteriia; order Cyanobacteriales; family Microcoleaceae; genus Planktothrix. Next base: position 2,742 of record NZ_JACJSC010000046.1, read on the forward strand.
AACGACACGGCTGGTTTTGAAGTTCAGGCCATCAGTGGTAATACCAGCGAAGCCGGAGGGACTGCCAACTTTAGCCTCCGCCTCAAGTCTCAACCCACCGCCGACGTCACTCTCAGTTTCAGCAGCAGCAACACCGCAGAGGCAACCGTCCCCGCCACCCCCATCACCTTTACCCCCGCTAACTGGAACGTTTATCAAACCGTTACTGTTACTGGGGTAGACGATGCACCTCCGGTAGTTGATGGAGATAAAACCTACCAAATTGTTAGCAGCACCGTTACTAGCACCGACACCAACTACAGCAGCATCAAACCCCCCGATTTGATTGGTATCAACAGCGACAACGACAGCCCCAGAGTTACTATTACCCAAAGTGGAGGCAGTACGACCGTTACCGAAGGGGGAGCTAATGATACTTATACAATACAATTAGATACCGCACCTCTAGGTGATGTTACCGTTACCGTTACCTCTGATAACCAATCCCAAGTCAGCACCGATGGTACCACCTTCGGCAACAGCCAAACCGTCACCTTCACCCCCGCCAATGGTACGGCCGCTAAAACCATCACCGTCAAAGCCGTAGATGATACCGTACCCGAACATAACCACACCAGCAGTATTACCCACGCGATTACGGCCAGTGCCACGCCCAACTATCCCACTAGCCTAGCCATCGGCCCGGTGAATGCCCAAATTACCGATAACGATATTACCTACACTGTAGTTGGTAGCACTACCACGATTACAGAAGGCAATACAGGCAACCAAGTTATTACTTTTACGATTACTCGCGGGGGCGAAACCCAACAACCCAGTAGTATTGATTTCAGCTTGGGAGGAACCGCCAGCGCCGGAACAGACTACAATAACCCCAACGTCACGGGTACGGGAGTGAGTGCTACAGGTAGCACGATTAACTTTGCTGCCAACGCCACCACCGCCACCATTGCTGTCGAAGTGTTAGGAGATGCCCAAGTCGAACCGGATGAAACCCTCACCCTCACCCTCAGTAACGCCGGGACAGCTACTATTACCGGTTCACCCCTGAATGTTACCCTAACCAATGACGACACCGCCGGAATTGTTCTTAAACCCAAAACTGGATTAGCCACTACCGAAGCCGGAGGTCGGGATATCTTCAATGTCCGGTTAAGCAGTCAACCTAGCGCCGATGTCACCATTGGGTTAACTAGCGATAACACCGCCGAAGGCACATTATCAGCCAATAGCGTCACCTTTACCCCTAGCAACTGGAATATTGCTCAATCGGTGACTGTTACCGGAGTTGATGATAATAGTATTGATGGCAATAAAGCTTATAAAATTGTCACCGCAGCAGCTACTAGCACCGACACCAACTATAACGGCTTAGACTCTAACGATATCGGTGTTACCAACCTCGATAACGACGTCGCTGGGTTCACAATTTCCCCCATCAGTGGCAATACCACAGAAGCGGGAGGCACCGCCACCTTTACCCTCCAACTCAAAACCCAGCCCACCGCCGATGTCACCCTTCCTTTAAGTAGCGATAACACCGCCGAAGGAACCGTAGCACCTGCCAGTGTTACCTTTAATTCGACCAACTGGAATCAACCCCAAACCGTTACTGTTACCGGAGTTGATGATAGTATTGCCGACGGAAATCAAAACTATAATATTGTTACTGGAGCCGCCACCAGTACCGACACCAACTATAACGGCGTTGACCCTAACGATATTGGGATTGATAATATCGATAACGACGTGGCTGGGGTCACAATTTCTGCTATTAGTGGCAATACCACAGAAGCGGGAGGCACAGCTACCTTTACCGTTCAACTGAGCAGTCAACCTACGGCTGATGTTAGCTTTAATTTAAGCAGTAATAATCTCGGAGAAGGGTCTCTGTCTACGACCACCCTCACCTTTAATGCTACCAACTGGAATCAACCCCAAACCGTCACCGTTACTGGTGTCGATGATATTTTCTTTGATGGCGATAAAGCCTATAATATTGTCACCGCCGCCGTTATCAGTCAAGATCTTAATTATAACGGGATTGATCCGAACGATATCACCGTTACCAATAGCGACAACGACAGTCCTGGGTTCATCGTCGTACCCGTCGTCAGCAATACCACAGAAGCCGGAGGGACTGGAGGATTTGCTATCTATCTCAACGGTCAACCGACAGGCGATGTCACCCTTCCCCTCAGTAGTGATAACACCAATGAAGGCACTGTAACCCTGGCTGCCGTTACCTTTAATGCTACTAACTGGGATATCCCCCAAGTCGTTACGGTTCTGCCCGTCGATGACAATCTGTTGGATGGAGATAAAGCCTATAATATTATTACCGGAGCCTCTACCAGTACCGATACCCGATTTAACGGCATTGACCCCAACGATATCCCCTTCACCAACACCGACAACGAAACCCCCGCATTTATCATCTCCCCCATCAGTGGCAATACCACAGAAGCCGGAGGTGCAGCTACTTTTACTATTCAACTCAACGGTCAACCCACAGGCGATGTCACCATTCCCTTAAGCAGTGATAATACTGCCGAAGGTACTGTTGCTCCCGCTTCCGTTACCTTTAATTCAACGAACTGGAATACCCCCCAAATTGTCACCGTTACTGGAGTTGATGACACCGTTGTTGATGGGGATGCCACTTATAATATTGTTACCGGAGCATCCACCAGTACCGATACCCGATTTAACGGCATTGACCCCAACGATATTGCTGTTATCAATAGCGATAACGATGTCCTCCCCGTTGATACCACCCCACCAGTAGTGGTCAGTTTAACACCAACGGATGATGCCACAGGAGTAGCGGTAGGGGATAACTTAATCATTAAATTCAGTGAAGCCATTCAAATCGGTAGTGGTAATATCGTCATCAAGAAACTCTCCGATAACTCCATTGTCGAAACCCTGAATGTCAATTCCCCCAAAGTCAGCATCGGGACAAACAAAAAGGATAAAGTCGCCAGTCTACTCATCCTCAACCCCACCGCCGACTTAGCCCTAAGTACAGAATATTATGTAGAAATTGCCCCAACCGCCATTCAAGACAAAGCCGGAAATCCCTATAGTGGCATCAGTGGTAATACAACCTGGAACTTCAAAACCGTTGATGCGTCCCCAGCCATTCCCCCCGTCAACCTCTTCCTATCCCAAATCACAGGTAGCGAAGCCGGGACAACCAGTATTACCGTCACCGTCACCGCAGCAGCAGCCGTTATTGGCGACCAAACCCTAGACCTCACCTTAAGCGGAGATGCCAGCCTAGGGGATTTCGTCAGCCCCGTCCCCAACAAAATCACCATCCCCAACGGCAGCAGCAGTGGACAAGTCACCTTCACCATTACCGACGACAAACTCGACGAAATCGACGAAACCGCGACGCTGACCCTGAGTAACCCCAGCGCTGGAATAGTCCTAGGGCCAGACATTACAGACAGTTTCACCATCACAGATAACGATACAGCCGGATTTCAACTGCAACCCATCAGTGGTCATACCAGCGAAGCCGGAGGTCAAGCCAGCTTTGGCATCCGCCTCACCTCTCAACCCACAGCAGATGTCAACCTGAGTTTCAGCAGTAGCAACACCGCCGAAGGGACAGTAGCTGCCACCCCCATCACCTTTACCCCCGCCAACTGGGATAGTTACCAAACGATTACCGCCACCGGAGTCGATGATTTAAGTGCAGACGGAGATAAATCCTACGAAATTCTCAGCACCGTTACCAGTAGCGACAGCAGCTACAGCAGCCTCAAACCCGCCGATGTCGATGTCATCAACACCGATAACGACATCCCCGGAGTCACGATTACTCAATCAGGAGGCAGTACCGATGTCATTGAGGGGGGAGCAACCGATACATATCAAATACAATTAAATACGCAGCCCTTGGGGAATGTCGAAGTCACCGTCACCGCCGATGCCCAATCCCAAATCAGCTTAGATGGCGTTAACTTTGCGGCATCTCAAATTGTTAACTTCACTCCCGTCAACGGGATTATTCCCCAAACGATTACAGTCAGGGCAATAGATGATGGCGTTGCTGAACATAACCACACTAGCAGCATTACTCACGCCATTACCAACAGCACAGCCCCCAACTACCCCACAACTCGACCCATCGGTTCAGTCAATGCCCAAATTATTGATAATGATATTACCTACAATGTGATTGGCAGTACCACCCAAATCACAGAAGGAAATACAGGTAGCCAAGTCGTCAGTTTCACCATCAGTCGGGACGGTCATACCCAACAAGCCAGTAGCGTTGATTTCAGTTTTGGGGGAACAGCCAGCGTTAATAGCGATTACAATAACGTTAACGTGACGGGTACGGGAGTTACCGTGAGTGGCAGTACGATTAACTTTGCTGCCAATGCCACCACAGCCACAATTGCGGTCGAAATCCTGGGTGACACTGTTGTTGAACCGGACGAAACCTTAGAACTGAATCTCAGTAATGGGAATACGGCTGGGACAACGACAATTACAGGTTCTCCGGTGAGTCTGACCATTCAAAATGATGATGTCCTCCCCGTTGATACCACCCCACCAGTAGTGGTCAGTTTAACACCAACGGATGATGCCACAGGAGTAGCGGTAGGGGATAACTTAATCATTAAATTCAGTGAAGCCATTCAAATCGGTAGTGGTAATATCGTCATCAAGAAACTCTCCGATAACTCCATTGTCGAAACCCTGAATGTCAATTCCCCCAAAGTCAGCATCGGGACAAACAAAAAGGATAAAGTCGCCAGTCTACTCATCCTCAACCCCACCGCCGACTTAGCCCTAAGTACAGAATATTATGTAGAAATTGCCCCAACCGCCATTCAAGACAAAGCCGGAAATCCCTATAGTGGCATCAGTGGTAATACAACCTGGAACTTCAAAACCGTTGATGCGTCCCCAGCCATTCCCCCCGTCAACCTCTTCCTATCCCAAACCACAGGGAGTGAAGCCGGGACAACCAGTATTACCGTCACCGTCACCGCAGCAGCAGCCGTTATTGGCGACCAAACCCTAGACCTCACCTTAAGCGGAGATGCCAGCCTAGGGGATTTCGTCAGCCCCGTCCCCAACAAAATCACCATCCCCAACGGCAGCAGCAGTGGACAAGTCACCTTCACCATTACCGACGACAAACTCGACGAAATCGACGAAACCGCGACGCTGACCCTGAGTAACCCCAGCGCTGGAATAGTCCTAGGGCCAGACATTACAGACAGTTTCACCATCACAGATAACGATACAGCCGGATTTCAACTGCAACCCATCAGTGGTCATACCAGCGAAGCCGGAGGTCAAGCCAGCTTTGGCATCCGCCTCACCTCTCAACCCACAGCAGATGTCAACCTGAGTTTCAGCAGTAGCAACACCGCCGAAGGGACAGTAGCTGCCACCCCCATCACCTTTACCCCCGCCAACTGGGATAGTTACCAAACGATTACCGCCACCGGAGTCGATGATTTAAGTGCAGACGGAGATAAATCCTACGAAATTCTCAGCACCGTTACCAGTAGCGACAGCAGCTACAGCAGCCTCAAACCCGCCGATGTCGATGTCATCAACACCGATAACGACATCCCCGGAGTCACGATTACTCAATCAGGAGGCAGTACCGATGTCATTGAGGGGGGAGCAACCGATACATATCAAATACAATTAAATACGCAGCCCTTGGGGAATGTCGAAGTCACCGTCACCGCCGATGCCCAATCCCAAATCAGCTTAGATGGCGTTAACTTTGCTTCATCTCAAATTGTTAACTTCACTCCCGTCAACGGGATTATTCCCCAAACGATTACAGTCAGGGCAATAGATGATGGCGTTGCTGAACATAACCACACTAGCAGCATTACTCACGCCATTACCAACAGCACAGCCCCCAACTACCCCACAACTCGACCCATCGGTTCAGTCAATGCCCAAATTATTGATAATGATATTACCTACAATGTGATTGGCAGTACCACCCAAATCACAGAAGGAAATACAGGTAGCCAAGTCGTCAGTTTCACCATCAGTCGGGACGGTCATACCCAACAAGCCAGTAGCGTTGATTTCAGTTTTGGGGGAACAGCCAGCGTTAATACCGATTACAATAACGTTAACGTGACGGGTACGGGAGTTACCGTGAGTGGCAGTACGATTAACTTTGCTGCCAATGCCACCACAGCCACAATTGCGGTCGAAATCCTGGGTGACACTGTTGTTGAACCGGACGAAACCTTAGAACTGAATCTTAGTAATGGGAATACGGCTGGGACAACGACAATTACAGGTTCTCCGGTGAGTCTGACCATTCAAAATGATGACCTAGAAATTACACCAACCCCAACCCCAACCCCAACCCCAACCCCAACCCCAACCCCAACCCCAACCCCAACCCCAACCCCAACCCCAACCCCAACCCCAACCCCTGTACCCACGCCTGCACCGACACTGCCACCTATACCCACACCCACACCCCGGCCTACAGAAACACCAACACCCACACCAACCCCTACACCTGTACCTACACCAACCCCCACCCCGGTCGTTACTCCCGCACCGACACAAATTCCTACACCTGACTTTCAGGCTTTGGAAGATGCCCTCAAATCCTTGCCTGTTACTGTTTCACCCCAACCTACTCCCGAACCCACGACGGTTTATGTGTTTGACCCCACCCAGTTATACCTGGGAATCAAAATCAACGCCGATGCCCTCACGCCTCCGGCTACCGCTAACCCCGTTAACGGTACAGGGAATACCGATGATTTGGAAGCTACAGACAATCAGGATGTGATTTCTTCCGGTGGTGGTAATGATCAAGCCTTGGGCTTTAAAGAAAATGACTTTATCACTCTCGAATCAGGAAATAACACAGCTTATGGCGGTCAGGGGAATGATACTGTCGTCAGTGGTGACGGCGATGACCTGATTTACGGGGATTTAGGAAATGACCTGGTTCAAAGCGGAGACGGTAAAGATACAGTTTTCGGAGGTCAAGGCAATGATATTCTGCACGGGAATTCAGGAGATGACCTGCTTTTAGGCGGTGAAGACACAGATGTTTTAGAAGGGAATGAAGGTAATGATCTCGTCTTTGGTGGCCAGGGTATGGATTTTGTCAATGGAAATGAAGGAGATGATGTCCTGTTTGGTAATCAAGGTATTGACATCGTTTCTGGAGGCACAGGCAATGATACCGTCTATGGGGGTCAAGAAACTGATCTCGTCGATGGTAATGAAGGCAATGATCTGCTTTGGGGTGATTTAGGAGATGATCTCCTCGATGGGGGTACTGGAGAAGACCAACTCTTCGGGGGTGAGGGTAATGACATCCTCGTCGGTGCTGAAGGTCTGGATACCCTGACCGGAGGTAATGGCAATGATGAATTCTATATCGCCACTCAATTTGACACAGAAACAATTACCGATTTCCAAGATGGGTTAGACCGAATTGTTTTCACCGGAGGATTGACCTTTGCTCAGTTACAAATTACGTCGGAAAATGGTAATACCATTCTGACGGTAGCGAGCACTCAACAACAAGTGGCTAAACTCTTGGGTGTGAATAGTTCTTTGATTACGGCGGAGGACTTTTCCACTAATAATTCTCTCTAATTAAGCCATCGGGGGAGTTGATTTTCTCCCCCTAAAAATTTGTTAGAGCGATCGCCATACCCCTTAAAACCTGAATTCAGTATTTATTCGTAATTCGTAATTCGTAATTCGTAATTTCTTGTTCCCTGTTCCCTGCTATTAATTAAACCGAATTACGGTTTCTGCTTCGGTAAGATGGGAGGTATCACCCTTGAGTTCTAGTATCCATTGATTTTGATTTTGAACCAATTTGAATAAACAACATAAGGCGGCTTTCATCTCGTTTTCTTTTAAACTCGGAATCAATGCCATGGCTGTTCCTAATACAGAAGCACCATGTCCAACTAATAATAAATCATCCTGGGGAAAGGTTTTTACTAAACGTTTTACCGTGTCGGCGGTTCGTTTTAAACAGTCTTCCCAGGTTTCAGGATACTGAAAAACTCCGACAGGATAAGATAAATCAATTCTAGGGAATTTCTGAGCTAAAATTTCTGGGGGTAAGGTTTCAGGAAAACTCATCCAGTCAGGATTTAACCATTCTCCTAATCCCCAATCTAACTTAATCGATAAATCTAACCGTTCAGCAACAGCATTCGCAGTTTGGACTGTTCTTAGAAACGGAGAAGCAATAATTTGAGTAATTCCTTCCCCGACTAAACGATTAGCTAATTGTTTCGCTTGAATTTCACCATCCTCGGATAAATGGGGGTCATAACGTCGTTCTGCGGTATTAAACCAAGCGGGATTGACAAAATCAATCCGATTTCCATGTCGTGCTATCCAAATGGTTTGAGACATAATTCCGCTTTATATTGTTTAATCTAATATTCCATCCCCTTATGAACGCTACAGATGATCCCCCCAACCCCCCTTAAAAACGGGGGAGATGTGTAGCAAATATTTAGGGATTTCATATAACCCTACCAAGGACTGCCAATTAATGTAAATGCCGCCCAATAATAAGGATGGGAAAGGTTATCGATTCCCGGTTGTACAATTTCAGGGGGTAAAGATATTTCACCCCTTGATAACAATAATTCTCCCTGTTGTAAACGTACATCTCCCTTTAACATCCGAATTTGAGTTTGTTGTAAAGCTTTGGCTTTTGTGGAAGACGTTTTTAACTGTTGATAAAATTCACTCATTAAGGCTAAGGTTCCCGTATCACTAACATACCACAAACTGGCTAAAGCGGTTTTTACACCCGACTGAAAGGCTAATCCTGCAAATCCTAATTCTGCATCTTCATCCCCAACGGCTGTTTTACAAGCACTTAATACTAATAATTCAATCGGGGGATTCTTCCAATTAAACTGACCCATTTGATCTAATTTAAGTTGCTCATCCCAAAATTGAATATAGGAATTTCCAGGTTTTCCCGGCTTAAATTCTGCATGGGTCGCTAAATGAACAATTCTATAGGGACTGAAGCTTAACAGTTGTTTTAAATTATTGACTGTAAACCCTTGATTAAGATAAGATTGTCCTTCCCATTGTCCTAAATTCTGCGGATTTTCAATCGGAAGACGGATGATACCATTCATTCCATCCGAGTTAACAATTGTAGCTAACTCAAAAGGAACCGCAGGTAAGGGATTTTGATTTTTAAATTCTGAGGCTCCCATGGCTAAAACGAAAGCATCTTTTAGAGATTCATAATTTAGATTCATCAGATTAAAAGCCGGAATTCGAGTTAGAGAATATTTTTCAATTAAAAAACGCTCTCCATCATGTAAAACCCCTAGGGGAAGAGTTCGTAATCCCGCCCCTAAACAAAATAATAGGGTATCAATCTTTTCTGCTTCTAACTGCGGTTCAACGGGTTTAATAATGGCGTTATATAATTGTTGAGCAGGTTCAAGATAGGAACGACTTTGTAACTTGCGAGGATTAGTCAATTCTTGATATAAATTAATCACCCCAGTTTTCAACTGTTCTAGTTTAATATTCGATTGAATTTGACCCCAGGGTTCTTTTCCAGGGGTAATCAAAACGACGACTAATCCTTCAGGTTCAGGAACAACCCAAAGCACCCCCGGTTTTGTTCCGGTTTTTAAGCTAATTTGAGCTAAAATTTGAGCAATATCGGGAGCGGTGAGTTTGCTATCGGTTAAATTTTGACTAAAATAGCTTTCATAGTCCGATTCCCATTTCTTCTCGACCTGGCTAACCTGCGTCTTCCAATTGACACCACTGGCTATTAATTGGCTAGAGGTAGAGGCGAGTTCTGCTCGACTCAGGATACCCACAGACAACCCTCCTAAACCTGTCCCAGAGGTCGATAATCCCATCACGACTAAACCCAATAGGACAAGAGGAAAAGCTCGCCACATCCGTTTGTTAACCCGGTTTCTCGTCCAAAAATAACCCAGATGCTTTAAAATGTCTAAAAATAGAAGACAATAACGTTGTATTCTTTTCATAAGATTGAAATGGAAAATTGAAGGGGAGGGGATTAAAATCAATCCTCTTCCTCGTCTGAGTTTCAGCCTAGTGGTTGTTCAATCTAATCTAACGTCTAAATTCTCAAGTAGAATCAACGTTGCTAAAAATTTATATTAGCTCTCAAATATCCCCTGCTCTTGGGAGTGGGGAGTCTTAAACTTTAGTCTAAACGCTCACTGATCATTATGACGCCTTCCTCAAATTTTGAGACACCGGAATCTAACTCAAATTTAGAACCTATCTTAGATGAGCCTGTTGTTTTATCAGTAGAAACGGTACAAACGAATTCAACAACAGCAGAAGAAAATACACCTGTTTTCGATGAATCCGTTGATATTCCCCAACAGGATTTATCGCAGATAGAATATTATAATCCTCAAAAAATTAAGTCGAATCCCACCACAATTGTTCAGTCTGCAACCAATTCAGATGAAGATTTAGAAGAAAAAAAAGAATTTTTAGATGAAATTCCTGATGAAGTCGAAATGTCCTTATTTGACCATTTAGAAGAATTAAGACAACGGATTTTTTATTCCTTAATTGCGGTATTTATTGCCATTATTGGTTGTTTTACTATTGTTAATCCGATTGTGCACCTGTTACAACGTCCTGCGTCGGGAATTAAATTTGTTCAATTAGCTCCGGGAGAATATTTCTTTGTTTCTTTAAAGGTAGCGGGTTATAGTGGATTAGTCGCAGCAACTCCGTTTATTTTATATCAAATTACAATGTTTGTTTTACCGGGATTAACCCGCAAAGAACGCCGTTTATTAGTCCCAGCTTTATTAGGTTCTAGTCTATTATTTCTATTAGGTTTAGGCTTTGCTTATATAGCGTTAATTCCGGCTGCATTGAACTTTTTTATTAATTATGGTGCAGATGTTGTTGAACAATTCTTTTCCATTGAAAAATACTTTGAATTTGTTTTAGTCTTATTATTCTGTACCGGAATAGCCTTTCAAATTCCTGTGATTCAAGCTATATTAGGAGCCTTAAAAATCGTATCTTCCAAACAAATGTTATCCGGTTGGCGATACGTTATCTTAGGCGGAGCCGTATTAGGAGCCGTATTAACACCCTCCACCGACCCCTTAACCCAAAGTTTATTAGCAGGGGCTGTTTTAGGGCTTTACTTTGGCGGAATTTGGATTGTTAAACTGATTGAAAATACATCAGAATCTTATTCAAAATCTTATTCAAAATCAATCGACAAAGATTAACGCAAAATCGGAGGTTTTTGAGTTTTAGGTTGATTTAAAACTAAATCATATTGCGTTTGTAAATTCATCCAAAACTCAGGAGATGTTTGGAACGCTTGAGCGAATAACCAAGCGGTTTCAGATGTAATTCCTCGTTTTCCTGTGACAATTTCATTGATTTCCTGAATAGGAACTCCTAAATATTCTGCTAAAGCTGCTTGAGTTAAGTTCAAGGGAAGCATAAACTCTTCAAGTAAAATTTCCCCAGGATGGGTAGGAATTCGGTTTTTCCCTCTATTTCCTGTTCCCTCCTATAACGATTGACACAAAGCAGCTTTGCGAGAGTCAAATAACTGAACAATTCCATCCGTTACAGCTTTTTTTACATGATCATCACAACCTGCTAAAAATTCTTCATGGGTGATTTTATCCTGAAAAAATTCTTGCGCCCGGTTACGTTGATGGATAATTTCATCAAACCCTAAACATTTGACCATATAAGTTGCTAATGGAGAATTTTTAATATCATAGGATGAACTTTGGGTTCGCCCTTCTTCTAACAATGTTAAAACTTTTTGTTCCAATTCCGTTTTGGGTCGGTGAGAATTAAAATTAGGCGGTAAAAAATCCACTAAAGAAACGGCTGAAAATCCTTCAGTTGGCATTTCACCCATTAACGTTGAAACCGGAATCACTCGCCCAAATCGTAAGGATAACGCTTCTAAAAAGGCAATAGTAAATAACTTACTAGCTAAATACAAGCGCCCTACCTCAATATTTTTTCTAGCCCTTTCCACGAAAGCGTTATAGCTTAACTCATCAGGATAGCCTTGAAATTGATGAAAAATGATTTCGGGTTTAATAAAATTCATAAACCCTTCCATTTTTTGCAAAGCTGTCCGATATTGATTAATGGTGTAAGAACTGGAATTTTTGAGATAGTGATTCGTTTCCGGTAGCAAATTCCAAGTATTATCTAAAAATCGGGCTGCACTTTCATGGGCAAAACTTCCTACATCTCGATTAGAAAGTCTAACAGAACGTTTAACAGTTTCAATTAAATCTTCATCTGTTAATTTTAAACTAAAGGTTTTACAAACGTCCTTTAAACGTTGATATAAAACATCACTATTGCTTCCTAATTCAGTTTTTGGGCGAAAAGGAATCGTTGCTTCAATACAAGCCACCACTTGCACCAAAAACTCTAAAGGTAACAACGGTTCTAATACTTTGGTAGCCACTAATCCGCTCAAAAATTCATTTTGTCCACTCACGGGAGATAAAGTTTGACTGGGAGCAAAATCAAAGATTTGTCTAACCATTTCAAAACCTTCATCTGGAGGTAAGTCTTCCGCATCCCGAATCAGTAAATGTTCTCCAACTTGGCGAATAAACGGAGCAATATAATAAGTTAAATTAAAATTAACACTTTGATCCACCTGTACATAGACAACATCATGAAACAAGGCAGCTAAAACTTCAATCGGATCTTCCTCTCCCCCCACCTCAAAAATATGATTCGGGGTGTGAAAATAGCGCCAAGGCCCGGTCATCGTTTGTACAATCAGTTCTGCAATTTTAGGCAGTTCTGTCTCGTCACAATCAATTTCAAGCTTCTGCATCGCCCAGATTAGCTTTTCTAAGCACTGTTTGTTGTAGTCCGGTTCAAAACCCATGTTTACCAATACACCTTATATACTGAACTTAAATTATTGATATCTTATTATGCCTTTAGTTTTAATCAGATCAGACGTATAACCCCCTAAGTTGAGATCAAAACCGAGTTTAAGCTCCTAAGAGGTTGAAAATGAGCGAAATTCCAATTATTGCTACAAATGATGAAACAACAATGGATAAGATTTGCCCTAGTTGTGGATTCAACAATTCTCAGCAAGCAAAATTCTGTATTGAATGCGGCACTTTGCTCACAAACTCGGAATCGGTCAATAAACCCGAAATCTTATATCCTGAATCCAACAATAGCAAACCGTCGCCATTTCAGGAAGGAGGGTTTACACCCTTAATCATCAAACCGGAGGCACAGGTCAGGGAAAGATCCTCTGTTCTGTTTACACGACCCGCAGAACGCCGTTTACTCACGGTGATGTTTTGTGATTTAGTCGGGTCAACGGCCTTATCTGAACAACTTGACCCGGAAGAACTGCGAGAACTGATTCAAATCTATCAGGAAACCTGCGCCCATATAGTGATGCAGTTTGAAGGTTATATTGCCCAATATCTAGGCGATGGGATTTTAATCTATTTTGGTTATCCCATTGCCCATGAAGATGATGCTCAACGGGCGGTGAGGGCTGCATTGGGCATTATTGAAGCCATGGCGAGTCTCAAAAGCCGTTGTGTTCAAAATCGTTGTTTGAACTTAGCCGTGCGTTTGGGGCTGCATACGGGGTTAGTGGTGGTGGGAGAAGTGGGGGCGGGAAACAAACGGGAACAGTTAGCCATTGGCCAAACTCCGAATTTAGCCGCCCGCTTACAAGGTCTAGCCCAACCCAATATGGCCGTATTAAGTCAGAAAACCTATCAACTGGTGCAGGATATTTTTGAGTTTCAACCCCTGGGTTTACATTCTCTGAAGGGGATTTCTCAAGCAACACAAGTTTATCAAGTCCTGCGGGAAACAAACCATTGCCAACGAGCTAAAATTGCAGAAACCCGTGAAACTCCTCACATTGGTCGTCAACAGCAACTCGAACAGTTAAAAGCCATCTGGGAAACGGTGAAAACGGGACGAGGACAGGTGGTATTAGTCACTGGGGAAGCGGGAATGGGAAAATCCCGACTCATACAAGCCTTTAAACAACATCTGGCGACCGAAAATTATCGCTTACGAGAGTTATATTGTTCTCCCTATTATCAACATACGCCGTTTCATCCAATTCTTGAATTATTACGGGAGAGAATTTTGAATTTATGGCAAAAGGATTCTCCTGATCAAAAACTCAGAAAACTTGAAGAGTATTTAACTGAAAATCAACTTCCTGTCGCTGAAACTGTACCGCTATTTGCCCAACTGTTAGAAATTCCTTTAACTGAACCCTATACCCCTTTAAATTTATCGCCCCAAGCTCAAAAACAGAAAATTATAGAAGCAATGTTAGCGATGATTCGTCGTTTGGCGAGTCAACAACCTGTTTTAGTGATTGTCGAAGATTTACATTGGATTGATCCTTCGAGTTTAGAGGTATTAAATCGATTAATTGAAGCGGGATCAAATCTACCTATTTTAAGATTATGTATTTCTCGCCCAGGGTTTGAAATTAAATCCTTAGATTTTTCCCAAATCACGCAAATTAACTTAGATTATTTATCTTTGGAACAAACCACAGAAATTGTGAATGGAATTACCCTCGGAAAAGCTTTACCAGAGGTTTTAATGAAGTTAATTCTTGAAAAAAGCGATGGAATTCCTTTATTTGTAGAAGAATTAACCAAAATGGTTTTAGATTCAGGATGGTTAGAAGATCTGGGAGGTCGTTATGAGTTAGTCGGGTCAGTTCCTCGTTTAACCATTCCTGATACGTTAAAGGGATTATTAATGGAACGCTTAGATCGTTTAGAACACGCGAGGGAAGTGGCACAATTAGGGGCAACTATTGGTCGAGAGTTTAGTTATGAATTATTACAAATGATTGCTATTCATGAATTAACAGAACTAGGATTAGATGAAAATAAAATTATTCAAGGTTTACAGCAGTTAGTTGAAAGAAATTTACTGAATATCAAAGGGGAAATTCCGATTTCATCCTATAGCTTTAAAACCGTTTTAATTCAAGATGCTGCTTATGATTCGTTACTCAAAAGCACCCGACAACGCTATCATCGTCAAATCGCTCAAGCTTTAGAATCAAAATTTCCAGAATTCGCAGAACAGAAACCCGAATTATTAGCCTATCATTATACTAAGGCAGGATTACTAGAAATTGCCATTAATTATTGGCAAAAATCGGGAGATAAAGCCTTTAAAGCTTCTGCTAATGAAGAAGCGATCGCCCATTTTAATAAAGGATTATCTTTATTAAAGGATTTACCCGAAACTTCTCACCATTTAGAACAAGAATTACACTTACAGACAACTTTGGGAAAAGCCTTAATTGCCACAAAAGGATATGCGGCTTCTGAAGTTGAGACGGTTTATAAACGCAGTGAGGAGTTATGTCTAAAAATTGGAGATACTCCCCAAATTTTCTTGGTCTTGTGGGGATTATATAGTTATCATATCGCTAGAGCAGAATATCAAATTGCCCTTGAATTTGCCCATCGTTTAATGAGTGTAGCTCAACAACAACAGAATCCAATCTTTGAAATGGAAGCCTATTTTACGTTAGGATTATGTCATTTCTATTTAGGGGATTTAATCATCGCTCAAACCCATTGGGAAAAAGGGCTATTCTTATATCAACTTAATCCGAATAACTGTTATATTTGTTTAACCGGACAAGATGTAGGAATTGGCTTTTTAAGCTTTCTCTCTTGGAGTTCTTGGCTATTAGGAAATACTCAACAAGCGTTACACTATAGTCAACAATCATTAATTTTAGCTCATGAGCGATCGCATCCCTATAGTTTAGGCATGGCTTTGAGCCTAGCAGCCATGTTTTATCAATATTGTCAGCAACCCGAACTTGTTGAAAAATATGCAGAAGCCGCGATCGCTCTTTCCCAAGAACAAAGCTTTGAATTTTGGCTCGTTCATGGTAAAATATTAAAAGGTTGGATATTAGTAGAACAAGGCTATTTTGAAGCTGGAATCAATCAATTACAGGAGGGAATTACCGACCATGCTAAAATTGGAGGTCAGATTTCCCATACCTATTTTCTAGGATTAATGACACAAGCCTATACTAAAGGAGGAGACTATAATTCAGCCTTCAATATCTTGGAAAAAGCCTTAATTAAGGTTGAGAAAAATCAAGAACATTTTTGGGAAGCAGAACTTTATCGTTTACGGGGAGAACTAAATTTAAAGACAACTCAAAATTTAGAAGCCGCAAAACTAGATTGTCAAAAAGCGATTAGTATTGCTCAAAAACAACAAGCTAAAGCATTAGAATTAAGAGCTAAACAAGATTACGAATTATACTCATAAAATAGGAAAATGAAAACAGCATTTTTAGGTTTAGGGGTGATGGGTGGTTACATGAGTGCTAACCTCGCCAAAGCAGGATATTCTGTTAACGGTTGGAATCGAACGAGCGATCGCCCTGGTGTTAAAATAGCATTAGAAGCGGGGGCTAATATCGTTAATTCTATTCAAGAAGCCGTTACAGATGTTGATATTATTTGTACCTGTGTAAGCGATATTCCCGACGTTGAAGCCGTTATATTAGGCGAAAATGGCGTGATTCATTTTGCGAAACCAGGGGCAATTATTATTGATTTTAGTACCATTGGTTCAGCAGCAGCCCGACACATTTCTCAACAGCTTGAACCTGCTCAAATTCAATTCCTAGATGCTCCCGTTTCTGGCGGTGATATTGGAGCCAAAAACGGCACATTAACCATGATGGTCGGTGGAGATCAAACAATATTTGAAACCTCTAAACCGATATTAGAAACAATGGGAAAAAATATTCGGTATTGTGGAAATGTTGGCAGTGGTCAAGCCGTTAAACTCTGTAATCAAATTCTCTGTTCTTTAAATATGGTTGGCATTTGTGAAGCCATGTTATTAGCTGAAAAACAAGGCATTGATCCCAATTTAGTCGTTGAAATTTGTAGTACCGGAGCCGCCGGATCTTGGGCGTTATCGAATTTAGGGTTAAAAGTTGCTCACGGGGATTTTGAACCCGGTTTTATGATTAAACACATCTTAAAAGACCTCAGAATTATTCAAGAAATGGTCAATTCAGATCTTCCATTACCCGGTACAGAATTAGCCGATAAATTATTTAAAATGGTTAAAGAATTAGATCAAGGATTAGGCGGAAATCAAGGAACACAAGCGATGATTCGAGCGTATAAAGAAGGAGATAGGTAAATAGCGATCGCTCTGAGAAACCGGGTTTTTGAACAAAACTATGGGAAAACACCCAAAGCTTCAGAAAAAACCCGGTTTGTTTCTGGGAATAGGCGATCGCAAAATTCAGGCGAGGTTTATAACAGTTATCTGTAAATATCGGAAGTGTCTATACCTCATAATAGTAAAATAATTTATAATTTTAGCACAAATTTTATAAGCCTAAACAATAACGAATTGCTGTCTCAATTTCTACCATTTTACTTTGAGAAATTCGTCCTGCTGGAGTATCTGAAAAACGATTTTTATCTAAAGAACGGATTTGAAAACATAAAAATACTGTCTCCATTGTTAATCCACTTTCTGACGTAGAAACACGAACATTAGTAGGAAAATCACGGGTAATATTTTCGCCTTTTGTGCCGACAATTACAGTAATAACTAAGGGTAATTGATTAATCGAATCAATTGATAAAACTAATACAGGTCTTTGTCCGGCTTGTTCTCGCCCCTGAACCGGATTAAGATTAACAAAATAGATTTCGCCTCTTTGAATTGTCATAAATTGGTTAAACCATCCATCTCTGTTATCTCAAATTCCTGTTTAATTTTGTGAATTTCCGCTTGAATAGAGGGATCATTTGCCATCGCTTCTAGTTGTGTTGTTAAGTTAGAAACACTTATTTCTATTTCTTGATCTCCATAAATAGATTTTAATTGTTCTAAAAAGCTCTGATCAAGTTCACTAGCTTTTAAACGATAGGTAGTTAACATTTTGATTTATTTTTTTCTTAAATGAATAATAACCGAGATTTTTAAGAAAACCAGCTTCTGAAAAATGAAGACCCGAACGAAGAGCTTGCGAAAGCAGTAACTCCTGCAATTAGTTCATTTCTCATTGAAAACCTCCTTGTCTGGCTACCTAAAAAACAGATTACTCATCATTATACTCAGTATAAACACGAATTGGGTATAATCAACAACATAATTATTTCTTATTATTAGCCTTTGCAACATAAGACTTTTTTGTAAAAAACCGGTTTTTTCACAAGGTACCATCACTGAAAAGGGCGGGCGGGTTTATAACAGTTATCTGTAAATATCAGAATTGGTTACAGAACACGCCCTTGCATTTTCAACTAGAAAAATTAGCCATTTCTAAGGATTGATCAAAGTCAGTTAACTTATAGTCTGGAGATAAAGCTTCTGCATCTATTAGTTCTTTGACTTTATCAAAAATCAAAACTTCTTCTTGTTGTTGATCAGTTAATTTATCATAAAAATAAGGATGGGAAAACCATTGCTCAAAGGCAACTTCTAACAACCCATTGGGGTCAATTTTCAACCTCCAGTAGAGAGACATTCTGTTATCAACGACTTCAAATAACGGCGCAGGACTTCGCATCGGATAATATATATAGTTATCCTCGCAGATATAGTACCAAACCAGTCCTTGCTTGATATAGAAGGCGTAAACAGTATAGTCTTTGCCAACTGTTAGGGGAAATTCCATTTCTTTTTTGTAACCTCGTCTGGGATTGAGGTAACTTTCAGGAAGATATGATCCAGTATTAGCAATACAACGAATTTTCATAATTAGAATCTCTACAAATTTTTAGGGGCTGTTTTGGGATATTGACGTTTGAACTTAAATTCAACATTTTGACGAGTTTGACTGTTACGAAACCAGTGAACTTGTACAGATGCTCCATTAATCATAGAGTGTACAAGCAGAGAAACTGGGTTTTTGAACAAAACTATTAGGAAAACACCCAAAGCTTCAGAAAAAACCCAGTTTCTGGGAATAAATGTATGTTATTATGTTATAATATTATAATATTTACCATTATTTAATTCATTCAAAAATATTTAATCACTAAAGATTAGGGTCGATCAAAATGATTGAAAGCTCTAAAATTATGGAACTCAGCCAAGCTATTGCCCATGAATTTGATCCAAATAAAATCATTTTATTCGGCTCTTATGCCTATGGAAACCCTCAAGATGATTCTGATGTTGATTTGCTAGTAATTTTGCCTTATGAAGGGAGTAGTTTTAAGAAAAGTTGGGAAATTTTAAATAAAATTAAGCCTAATTTTTCTATAGATTTGTTAGTTAGAACTCCTGTAGAGATCACGCAAAGACTGGCTTGGAATGATTTTTTTATTCGAGAAATTATCGAAAAAGGGAAGGTGATTTATGAATCCCCTAACCATTGAATGGGTTGATAAAGCAGAGGGGGATTTTACTACAGCTTTAAGGGAATTACGAGCCAGAAAATCTCCTAACTATGATGCAGCCTGTTTTCATGCTCAACAGTGTGTTGAGAAATATCTGAAAGCCCGTTTACAAGAAGCAGGTATTATTTTTACAAAAACCCATAATTTGACTGTTTTATTAGATTTACTTTTACCTGTAGAACCGGGTTATGATAGTTTTCGTCTCAAACTTTTAGCTTTAACTTTGTTTGCAGTTGCTTATCGTTATCCGGGTGCTTCTGCTGGTAAAGATACAGCCCGTGAAGCTTTAGATTTTTGTAAGGAAATTCGGCAAGAAGTTCGGTTAAGTTTGGGTTTAAATCCTTAAAACAGCGCTCTTGATTAGAAACCGGGTTTTTCCTGAAGCTTCAAGTGTTTTCCCATAGTTTTGTTCAAAAACCCGGTTTCTGGAGGCGATCGTAAAAGGTCAAAAGTACCCCAATAAAAATCATTCAAGACATTATATTGATCGCAAAATTAAGAGATGTTAGGACGTTAATCTCACCTTGGGACGGTTAACAGTATTGGGAAACAATTGATAAAGTTGAGTTTGACGATCTTGTTGTGATTCTTCTGACCAATTCCATAAACTTTCATAGAAAAAGAAAGACACCCCAGCAAAGTTTCGGCGACGAATTTCGGTGATTTGTTGTTTGATGATTTTCATTGAAGTTGAACGATTTTTTAATCCGCTTAAAATTCCAATTGCAACGGGAATATGATCTTTTGCTAAGGTCACTTCTGAACGGTCTAACTCTGTAATAAATCGATTCAAATCAGAACGATAAATTTGTAAAACCAGTTCTTCTATCCATCCTTTTCGTTCCCAGGTAAACCAATCTTGTAAATAGGCGGGTAAGGCAAAATGTAGAGGATTAGGAGATAAGGAAACAATACAATTAGGTTTAATAGATTTAATGGTTTCAAAGGTTCTTTTCATCAATTGATTGATTTTATCAGCCCGCCATCGTACCCAATAGGTTTCATAGAAATCGGAAGAGGGGGATTGTCCATTATGTTCCTGTTGATATAATTTCACGGTATAATCATCATAGCCAAATTCCGCAGGTAAGCCAAAATGATCATCAAATTGAATCCCATCAATCTTATAATTTTTAACAATTTCTGTGATCAGTTGTAGAATAAAGTTTTGAACGTCTGGGTGAAAAGGATTTAACCAAACTCGTTCTTCAACGCCTTCTTTTTTAATGGTACTGCCATCTTTTCGCTGGGTGATCCAATCTGGATGTTTTTTGACTAATTCAGAATTTGCAGAGGTCATTAACCCAAATTCAAACCAAGGAATTACGGTAAAACCTTGTTGATGTCCTTGAGTTACAATTTCCTGCAACATATTTCTATTTTTTAATCCAGGATGAGGATCAATAGAAACTCCAAATTCTCGTTGAGTTACCGCACTGGGATACAGGGTATAACCCCCTTGCCAAACCGTCGGATACAGGGTATTAAAATTGATGGATTTTAACCGTTTTAATCCAGAGGTTAAAGCTTTAGGAGAATATAAAATATCGCTATCAACATTCGTTAACCAAACGCCTCGAATTTCTGAGGAAGGAGGTAAACTTTGACCCCAAGAAGGGTGAAAATTAATGACTAATAAAATAGCGATCGCTAAACTCAAAAAAATATAAATACTATTTATTTTTAAATTTAAAAAAGATAGAATAAAATATTTGTTATTTTTAAAAAGCAAGTAGAAATCGTTAAACTTTAATTTCATGGAATTTAGTTAAATTAAGGTATAATGTTTTCTGTCTCAACCTAATATTTAAACGATTCAGTTGAGATCATTAGAGATAATTTACATTAAAAGTCTCAGATTCAGGGAGGGAGGATAATTGAAAATTTAGAAAAAAATTTACAAGAAGTTAAGGTTATACGATATAAATGATCCAGTTAATCTTAACTGACAACTGAGGTCAATTTTATGAACGAATTCCAAGCTCACCGGATTCGAGAAAATAATAGCACAAATATTGTATTTAACTTGTTTAACACTAATCCTTCCTTTTATAATCAACCTGAAATTGCTATTACATTCAACCCTGACCAACAAATTCTCTCTTCCCTTCCCCAAGGTAGGGAGGCTGAAACGACTACTACCAACGCCTCTCTATTGTCTACTCAGTTTCTTCCCAGGGGGTTAGAAACAATTGTTGAACCTCCTACTCCCGTCATTCCCCAACCTCAGCCTCCTGTAACCCCTCCTATTCCGACTCTTCCTCCATCTCCTTCCCCCCCCCCCACAACTCCCACCCCGACAACTCCCACACCAACCACTCCTACCCCCACAACTCCCACACCAACCACTCCTACCCCCACAACTCCCCCCACACCAACCACTCCCCCCACACCAACCACTCCTACACCGACAACGCCAACCCCAACCACTCCCCCCACACCGACCCCGATAACAGCACCTCTGGTTCAAGGAAGTGAGGGGAATGATAATCTATTAGGAACTGAGAGACAAGATTTGGTAGCAGGTTTAGGCGGAGATGACACTATTTTAGGATTTGCTGGGGATGACTCCCTCAATGGCAATAGTGGCAATGATATTATCTATGGCGGTCAAAATAACGATACCCTGGTTGGAGAAGGGGGGAATGACCTGTTACAAGGAAATAAAGGCGATGATTTTATTAATGCTGACGCTGATAACGATACGGTTTATGGGGGGATTAATAATGACACTCTCTTGGGTGAGGATGGTCGAGATCTGATTTTTGGCGATAACGGGGATGATAGTATTGATGGGGGACTTCGCAGCGATACCCTCTATGGCGGACAAGATAACGACACCATCGCGGCGGGAGATGATGATGATGTCGCCTATGGGGGTCAGGGTCAAGACTCCCTTGAAGGGGGTAAAGGCAATGATTGGCTCCAGGGAGATCAGCAAAATGATATTGTCGCTGGTTCCAGAGGAAATGATTGTCTTTATGGGGGTCAAGGGGATGATACCCTAATCGGAGGAACCGAGAATGACTTCCTCAGTGGGGATAAAGACAATGATATTTTAATCGGCGTTGACCCCAGTTCTCAACCTGCTGGATTTGTTGAAATTGATACCTTGAGTGGGGGAATTGGAAATGATACCTTTGTTTTAGGGGATGCCACTCAAACCTATTATGTCAATGGGGGTGGTAGTGAAATCGGGTTTGTGGATTATGCACTGATCCTTAATTTTAATCCCCAGGAAGATGTATTGCTCTTAGGCCCTGGTAATTATTTAGCCGCAGGTTCCCCGGAAAATTTACCCCAAGGAACTGCGATCTATTTATTAACCGGAGAAGAAACAGAATTAATTGCCATTCTCGATGGTGTCACTGATTTTAAATTTGATGCCAATATTGGTCAACCGGGTAGTCCGATTCAATTTGCAGGGGGAAGTACAGAAACCACAACATAAACATCAACAACTGCTTTTAAATTAGGGAATAGGATCTACGAATTAACAAATAACTTTTCTTCCTGTTCCCTGTTCGTTGCTATCACCTTGAAACTATGCCCGAAAATACTGCGTTTCTTTATCCTTTTATTCAAAATAAAAAATGGGGATATATTAACCAAGCCGGACAAGTCGTAATTGAGCCGCAATTTGAATCAACATTAGGATTTTCGGAAGGACTAGCCCCCGTTAAAATTAAATCTCAAAAAGGTTATATTGATTTAAAGGGAAATCTAGTGATTCCGGCTAAGTTTGATGTGGCTTGGGGTTTTTCCGAAGGACTGGCGGCGGTTAAAATTAATGATAAATGGGGATATATTGATAAAACGGGAAAATTTATGATTCCCCCTCAGTTTAACTTTGCTTGGAGTTTTTCGTCTCAACTCGCTGCGGTGCAAAAAGATAAAAAGATGGGCTATATTAACCATCAAGGAGAATGGGTAATTTCCCCTCAATTTGATAATACCTCGGAATTTAAAGAAGGATTAGCCGCTATTAACTTGCAAGGAAAAGTTGGTTATATTAATACAATGGGAAATATAGTAATTTCCCCTCAATTTGATTTAAGTTGGCGGTTTTCTGAAGGATTAGCGATGGTTTTAGTTAAAGATAAAATGGGATATATTGATAAAACGGGAAATATAGTAATTCCTCCAGAATTTGATTATGGGTGGGATTTTTCCCAAGGGTTAGCGGTAGCCAGAAACGGCAGAAAATGGGGTTATATTAATCATCAGGGAAATTTTGAGATTGCTTTACAATATGAAGAAACTGCTAATTTTTCCGAAGGGTTAGCAGCCGTGAAAATTAAACAAAAATGGGGTTATATTAATCAAAAAGCGGTGATAAAAATACCCCTTCAGTTTGATAGTGCCAATGAATTTAAACAGGAATTAGCAGCCGTTAGAATTAAAGATGAATGGGGGTATATTAATTCAGCAGGTGCATGGGTTTGGCAACCTACAAAATAAATTGTTAATTTTAGTTGAATTGTTCAAATAATTACGCATTGAGAATTAATAAATAATGTTTCAGTCCCGCCATAGGATTCTATTAGTTGAAAGCCTCTATGTAGTAAGCCCTTCAGGGCTTTCATTTAGCAGTTAGTAGAAAGTTAAAAACAATAATTGTATGATCAGGCAATCGACTCGTTTCAGTCCCGCAAGCGGGATTCTATTAGTAGAAAGGAATGGATATTAGGCAGAATTATTGGACGGTTAGCAGGTTTCAGTCCCGCAAGCGGGATTCTATTAGTAGAAAGGATTGCTTCGGGATTGGGAGATTAAAAGAAAAGAGTTGTTTCAGTCCCGCAAGCGGGATTCTATTAGTAGAAAGATGGCAGAATTTAATCCATCCACTCAATATGCGCTAGAAATGTTTCAGTCCCGCAAGCGGGATTCTATTAGTAGAAAGAAGCCAGTTTTTTTAGGTTCTCGCGCTGTTCCTGTGTTTCAGTCCCGCAAGCGGGATTCTATTAGTAGAAAGCCTTAGCCAATAATTTCAAGCTGGCAATATCAACGGGCTGTTTCAGTCCCGCAAGCGGGATTCTATTAGTAGAAAGCAGCAACGATAAAAGCAATCGCTTGGATTATGTTAGTTTACGTTTCAGTCCCGCAAGCGGGATTCTATTAGTAGAAAGACTGCCCCCTGAAACTGGGACAGAGTAGGCATTCTGAAGCCACTTTTCGTGAACCTCATTTTTTGCCTCATTTCAGCCTTCATTATTGCAACAGATTAGCAATAACTAACCGAACTCAAAAGTAAAAACTATTGAATTGTCGAGGTTCTGGCGTTTTTCGTGAATCCCCCCAGGTTTTCGCTCCCGCTTCGATTCACGAAAACTATAATAAACCAAAGGCAACTGCTTGTCAAGATTAATTTTCTATGGTAAATAAGCAGCGTTTCTCAAATCCATAGCAAAAATTTGATAAAAACGTTATGGTGATTCTCTAAACCGCTTGATTCATATCCAGAAATCCTTGAAAAGGAGAATAGTCTCATGTCAGATATTCTTAATGCTCAGTCACCCCATCATGTTGTCATTGTCGGAGGTGGATTTGGCGGACTCTATGCAGCAAAAACCCTGGGACGTTCTTCCGTTAAAGTCACGTTAATTGATAAACGGAATTTTCATCTATTTCAACCTTTATTATATCAAGTAGCTACGGGAAGTTTATCCCCTGGAGATATTGCTTCACCCTTGCGAAGCGTGTTGAGAGATAATAAAAATACTCAAGTTTTAATGGGGGAAGTTGTTAATTTAAACCCCAATGAAAATAAATTAATTCTGAATAATGGGGAATTAAATTATGATACCTTAATTGTCGCCACAGGTGTTTCACATCATTATTTTGGAAATGACCAATGGGCACCCCTAGCTCCCGGATTAAAAACCGTTGAAGATGCGTTAGAAATGCGACGCAGAATTTTTTCAGCCTTTGAAGCCGCAGAAAAAGAAACTGACCCAGAAAAACGCCAAGCCTTATTAACATTTGTGGTGGTAGGAGGTGGCCCCACTGGAGTTGAATTAGCGGGTGCTTTAGCCGAAATTGCCTATCGAATTTTGAAGGAAGAATTTCGCAGTATTGATACCTCAGAAACCCAGATTATATTATTAGAAGGAATGGATCGAATTTTGCCGCCATTCCCCCCGGAATTATCGGCTGAGGCTCAAAAAGGGTTAGAACACTTAGGGGTAACAGTTCGCACAAAAACCTTAGTAACCAATATTGATAATCAGGTTGTAACATTGAAATCGGGAGAGGAAATTGAACAGATTTCCGCCCAAACAATTTTATGGGCAGCGGGGGTAAAAGGGTCTAAAATGGGAGAAGCGATCGCTCGGACAACAGATGCTAAATTAGATCGAGTCGGACGGGTTATCGTTGAACCTAATTTAACAGTTCCTAACCATCCTAATATTTTTGTGATTGGAGATTTAGCCAATTTTTCCCATCAAGGAGATCAACCTTTACCCGGTGTTGCTCCTGTTGCTCAACAGCAAGGAATTTATGTAGCAAAATTAATCCAAAAACGCTTAAAAGCTCAAACTTTACCTGCTTTTCATTATATTGATTATGGCAGTTTAGCCGTTATTGGTCGAAATCAAGCGGTTGTTAATCTTAATTACCTAAAATTTTCGGGTTTATTGGCGTGGTTAGCTTGGGTTTTTGTTCATGTTTTCTTCTTGATTGAGTTTGACAATAAACTCTTAGTCATGATTCAATGGGCTTGGAGTTATTTTACTAATCAAGGCGGTGCCCGTTTGATTACAAATGAAGGCTTATCGGGAAAAAATAATAATATTGAAATCTCTCCTACAATTGAAGCAAAAAATACCGTTCAAGTTTAACGGTTTAGGGTGCTAAAATAGCACCCTGATTTTGAATTTATAAAATAGAATTTATTTTTTTCTATCCCATCAAATTTAATTTCCCTCCAAACAGGGGAAGCTACTCAAAAAATAAGTATCAAGTTTAGAGTTGAAATTTTATCAGTTTATTCCCAATTTCTAAGAATATAAACAAGCACAGCCAGTTTCAGCGTAAAACTTTCGCCTGTTTGAGCCGTCTTGACTCATGACTTGGGTGTTAATTGCACCACTCATTCACAATTAATGGCATAATCAAACAAAATAGGGTCAATATTGTTGCTATGGTCGGTCAGCTTTTAGACGGACGCTATCAAGTCATCGACGTGATTGAGTCAACGGAGTTCGGGAAAACCTATCTCGCCAAAGATACTCGCCGACCGGGTGAGTCGTTGTGTTTTGTTAAGCATTTGCATCTCGCCCCAGAAGATGCCAAACTCGTCAATGTAGCCCGTCAGCGCTTTCAACAAGAAGCCAAGGTCTTAGAAAAACTGTCTCAACATGATCAAATTCCGCACCTGTTGGCTTATTTTGAAGAAAATCGAGAATTTTATTTAGTCGAATCTTATATTGCAGGTCATTCCTTAATTGATGAAATTTTACCCGGTCAGCCCTTAACAGAAAATCAAGTTATAAATTTGCTAACGGATGTGTTAGGAATTCTCCAGTTTGTACATCAACAGGGAGTCATTCATCGGGATATTAAACCGGGTAATTTAATCCGTCGTCAAACCGATGGAAAAATTGTGCTACTGGATTTTGGGGCGGTTAAAGAAATTCATCTCAACTCTCATCAGAATTCCCCCACCAGTCGTGTTGGGACTCTGGAATATATGCCTCTTGAACAATTCCAATGTCATCCCCATTTTAATAGTGATATTTATGCTTTGGGAATGGTTGCAATTCAAGCATTAACGGGTTTACCTGTATCTGAATTACCCAAATTACGGAAAAATAATGGCTCTAATGTTGGGGACATTGTTTGGCGACATTTAGCGATTATTAGTGTTGAATTGGGCGATATTATTGATAAAATGGTTTGTTCAGATTATCAGCAACGGTATCAATCTGCTGATGAAGTTCTATCGGCTCTTAAAACGTTTCAATCTCCCTATTCTCCTAACCTTTCTAAATCTAAACTAGAAATTTATCGGGAAGAAGTTAAAAGTTGCGCCAACCATCATCGCGGTGAAATTTCGATTATTGGTCGGCAAATTTTAGAAGAATTACGCTTAAGTTTAGAGTTGTTACCGGAGGAAGCAGAAGCAATTGAAGATGAAATTTTAAACCCCTATCGCAAATATCGAGAAAAGGGAGAACGCTATGAACAAGCGTTAATTGCAACGATGCAACAAGAATATCCCTTTACCCCTGAAACCCGTGAAGAATTACAACGATTACAACAACTCTTAGGCTTAACGGATGAAGATATTGCAGCTATTGAAAAGTCGATTTTACCCCAATCTATTTTAAGTCAAATTGCTCAAGTTATCCAGAATTTTAGTTGGAATCCAAAGCCATACTTATCTCCAAAAACGGAGTCTAAATTCTTTAAAAAACCTCATCTATCTCAACTGCTTTGGTTGGGATTAGGTTTGGTTAGTTTATTGGGAATTATTCTAGCAACCTATGAATATCAAAAATGGAGAAATGTACAACAATTACAAACTCAAAACTTGAATAAAATTAATGAATTTTTAGCCGTTGGAAATTATGATCAATGTTTAGATGAAGCTCAAAAGATGGCTGAACTCTCTCGTCAGAATAAAGTTCTTCAAAATCTGATTCAACAATGTCAAGATAAAGTGTTTTGGAAAACCGTTACGCCTCAAAATTTTGCTCAAAATTCCGATGCGGTTTGGGCCGTTACCTTTAGTCCCGATGGTCAAACTCTCGCCACGGGGAGTGAAGATACACTGGTAAAACTCTGGGATATTCAAAGTGGAACAGAAACTAAACGTTTAGAAGGAGATGCTTCTCCGATTTATTCAGTTGATTTTAACTCCGATGGCACAGAAATCTCCTCTGGAAGCGCATTTTGGCAAATCTTAGAATGGAATCTAACCACTGGACAACCTTATCAACCCCTACAACATTTAGCAACAATTTGGTCAGTGGATGTTAGCCCGGATAATCAAAAAATTGCCAGCGCCAGTGCGGATAAAACAGTTAAAATTTGGAATCGAAAAACAGGAGAAATTTTACAAAATTTAACAGACCATCAAGATGAGGTTTATGTCGCTATTTTTAGCCCCGATAATCAACTTTTAGTGACAGGTTCTAAAGATCAAACGATTAAAATTTGGAAGGTAGACACCGGAGAATTAATGAATACTCTCACCGGACATTTAGAGGCCGTTCGCTCACTAGCCATCAGTTCTGATGGTAAAATAATTGTCAGTGGGAGTTTGGATAATACCGTCAAAGTGTGGAACCTAGAAACCGGAGATTTAATTCATACCCTCACCGGACATACTAACGATGTTTTATCCGTTGCCATTAGTCCTGATAATAAGATTATTGCTAGTGGTAGCCGAGATAAAACCATTAAACTCTGGAATTTAAAAACAGGAGAATTATTAAATACCTTAACCGGACATCAAGATGAGATTTATTCGGTTAAATTTAGTCCCGACGGAAATCGTTTAGTCAGTGGAAGTAAAGACAAAACGATTAAATTCTGGTTACGTTAATACAAACCGCGTAGAAACTAGAGAGACGCGCCGTGGCACGTCTCTACAAAAAAAGCTAAATTCCTAATGCTGCCAGCGTTGCAGGGCCAGCAATACCATCGGCGGAGAGTCCACAATCTGCTTGAAAAGCTTTAACAGCATGGGCGGTTAGTTTCCCATAGTAACCTGTGGAGTTCGCATTAAAATAACCCAGGTTAGCTAAACGATTTTGCAGTTTTTTGACCTGATAGCTACTGTCACCCCGCGACAGATAGCCACTACCTCCGCCACAATGATGACTACAGCCATAACTGGTATCAGTATAGTGATGCTTCTTCGGTTTATGATATCCACCGACTCCTAACGCTGATGCCGTTGCAGGGCCAACAACTCCATCGGGATGCAAGCCATAATCTCTTTGAAACGCCATAACTGCGTGTTTCGTGACTTTACCAAAGTAACCCGTTGCTTTGCCACCAAAATAGCCATAGTCCTGCAACGCATATTGAACTTTTTTCACACCATAGCCACTATCTCCATAGTAGAGGGAGGCACTAGCAGGTTGGCTCACGCTGACGATGGATAAGCCAATGGCTGTTGCCACAATAGGCATCCAAACCGCCGTTGACATTTGACTCCAATTTATACCTCGGAATAGTACCAAACCGCCATTGAGATGGGGTTGCCGAGGAGACTCATAAGCAGAAACAAGATGATTATAAGCAAGCGTATCCATGAAATCCTCGATGAATGGCTCAAAATTACAATAAGCAGTAGTGAATCTGATTAAAATTCAGCTACTAACCCTTAATTTATAGCTTTCAGATCAATTAACGTCCAGAGTAATTTTATTTTTTCCGAAACTTTTATTAAAACTTAACAAAAACATTGTCATTTTTGAGAGGCACAAACTTTATAGTTTACTATAAATCCAAAAATACGAATCCGACTTGCGGAGAAAGAATGGTTAATTTTTATATCGGGATTGATTTTGGCACGTCCGGTGCTCGTTCTATTACGATTAATCCTCAAGGAATAGTGGTAGCTGAAACTCAATTTCCGTTTCCCCCCTTAACAGACTCTTCGGGACACATTGCCCTTTGGAAAACGGCTTTATTCGCAGTGATTCAAGAAATTCCAGTGAAGGTTCGCCGTCAAATTCAAAGAATTGCAATTAATGGAACCTCTGCCACTGTGCTACTTTGTGATACTCAGGGGATCCCCGTGGATTCCCCTATTTTATACAATGATAGCCGAGGTGCTACCGTTCTAAAATTGTTAAAGAAAATTGCTCCCCCTGATCATTGTGTCATGAGTGCCACTTCTAGTTTAGCCAAACTGATCTGGTGGTTAACGGTTAAAAAGATTGATATTAAACAACAACAATTAGGTTGTTTATACTTTCTCCATCAAGCTGATTGGTTAGGATTTTTGCTGCATGGAAAATTAGGGATTAGTGATTATCATAATAGTTTAAAATTAGGTTATGATGTAGAGAATTTTTCCTATCCCCATTGGTTAATTAACAGTTTAAAATCCCTGATCAATTTAGATCGATTGAAACTTCCTGATGTCGTTGCTCCGGGAACTCCCATCGCTACAATTACCCCAGAAATAGCAGAACAATTACAGTTACCCAAAACCTGTAAAGTTTGTGCAGGAACCACCGATAGTATCGCTGCATTTTTAGCAAGTGGGGCAAATGTTCCAGGGGAGGCCGTCACCTCTTTAGGCTCAACATTAGTTTTAAAACTCCTCAGTAAAACTCCCGTAAATAATATTAAATATGGTATTTATAGCCATCGTTTAGGGGATTTATGGTTAACGGGAGGTGCATCTAATACGGGAGGTGCCGTATTACGTCAATTTTTTAGCCCTCTTGAATTGGAAACTTTCAGTCGTCAGATTAACCCTAATAATAATAGTCATTTACATTATTATCCCTTAATTAAAAAAGGCGAGCGTTTTCCGATAAACAATCCTGAATTACTTCCCGGTCTTGAACCTCGTCCTGAAAATCCTGTTGAGTTTCTCCAAGGGTTATTAGAAAGTATGGCTAAAATTGAAGCTCAAGGTTATCAACTTTTACAACAGCTTGGTGCAACTCCGTTAACTCAAGTTTATACCGCCGGAGGTGGAGCCCAAAATTCAACTTGGACAGCTATTCGTCAGCGCTATTTAAACGCTCCTGTAGTCCAACCTATTCATACAGAAGCCGCCTATGGTAGCGCGTTACTTGCCTTAAAGAAAGTAAAAAATGAAGCTTAAGATATTACTATCTCATACTCAGTTAAATTCAAAATCAGGAACACTGAAGATTGCAGAGAAAACTGGAGTCAGAGATAAGGTCAAGCCCTCGGTCTGTTAGTGTGTCTCGGCTGCATCCATCGCTGGACTTCGACCTAACACCTATAAACGGGTGTTCTGCCCGTGACCTTACTTGGTTAAGCCAATGAGAGTAATCATCTTGAG
>NZ_JACJSC010000047.1 GCF_014697575.1 Planktothrix sp. FACHB-1365
CTTCTACGCTGTCTTCTGGGTAACTCCACTGAGGAATATCCATCTGTTCGCAATGGGTGTCAACCGCCTCTTTCCATACCATAAATTGAGCGATCGCAGCCTCCCATGTCGCTTTATAGCTAAGGTTTCCATGTTGACGTACATCATCAGAGGTTAACCCCAATTCAGCCGCTTTTGCTTTGAGTTCTGCAAGTGTCATAATTTATCCCAGTAGTATTAATTGTTTAGACAGTTAACCCGGTTAGTAGTAACAGGATTAGCTGTCTTTCTATTGCCATAATACTACTATCTACTTATTATTGCTATCTATATTAATACTAATTATTTATAACTATACTATAAAAACATAACTAATACTAATTACATATAGCTACTACATATATAGTAATACTTGCTAAGATACTGCTTAATGGTAAAGTTGAGGAATGGCAGTGAGAAACAAAATTAAAGAGTTTTGCGGTAGTAGAGCTATCACCCCGTACCGACTGTGGAAGGATGCAGGGTTAGCACCTAAAACGGCTTATGACCTGTACAACAACCCATCCCAGTTACCGTCATCCTCTGTACTAAGCAAAATCTGTGATACCTATGAAGTCCAACCTAGTGAACTATTGGAATGGGTAAAGGAGAATTCAAACAATTAACTAACCCACTCATCCCCAAACACTAAAACCCACTGACTAACAATCGGTGGGTTATTTTTTATAAGGGGGGGTTCCCTTCTGATTCACTGTTACACTGATAGAATCAACCCTAAGTTTGGGGGGATGTAATCATCGTTCGGTGATAGATAATGTCCGACTATCATCTCTGGTGAAGTACCGCAAATACGTCCTACCGTTGCCACATCTACCCCTAGTCTGATTAACCGGGTAATGTAACTGTGTCTCAGGTTATATGGGGGTAAGTAACGCTCAATCAACTCATTAGCCGCAAGTTTCAATACAATTGTTCTCCAATACCGTCTGGAAAACAATGATTGATCAATGTATCCCCCTCTAACTGATGGAAACATTAAGTTATTTTCGTTACTGATTCTAGGGAACGATTCAATCACTTTTAACAGTTCATCGTTAACGGGGAATAACCTGGTTTCCCCTGTTTTGGTACATTTTAGAATTCCGCTTGAGTATGATTTATTAATACTTACCCATACTCGCTCATCCTTATACTTGATATCGTCCCAAGTCAACGCTATTGCTTCACCCGGTCTACACCCTGTTAACGTACAAAACTGAATAAACGGGTAATAGTAACTATGAGCGTAAGGTGAATTAATATTCTGAAACTGATTAGTTTTAAATGCGTCAAGAATTGTTATTAAATCATTGTCAGTAAATGACTGTTTAGTTCTTTCGTTTTCACCCCCGTTAGAGGTAACGTCAGGTAAAAACCGCTTTAGTTTACGATACGGGTTTTTTTCTATTTTTTCCATATCAACCGCAAGGCTACAAGCTGCGTTAATATCTGCTAAAACCCTTTCAATGGTACTCACAGAATAATGATTTAATAGTTCTGCCAACAAGTCGGGAGCATTCCTAAATTCAAATAACTTAGCGTCCTTAGCTTTTTCTAAACATCTATCGGTTTGACTCCAGCAGTCTTTTTGGGTTGTTAATGCGACTGATTTTTTAGAGATATTTTTGTAACTTTCCCAGACAGTTAACAAGGTTTCTTCAGTGGGAGAGTCGGTAATAGTCTGTTTAACCCGTCTAGCGTCGTATTTAACCAGGGTTTCATCGTAATTCCCTGTCATGATATCTAAGTCAACTTGAGATGCTTTAGCCTTAGCTATTTTGAGGGAGTCTTTAGACACTCTCCCAATAGTTAAAGTTTGAGTTTTGCGGTTATACGTCCATCTCAACCGATAACTACCCTTAAACACCTCAATTGCAATTTTCCCTGTTTTCTCAATTAATCCGTTTTGCATGACTTGTTATGTGGATACAAGCCAGATACAAGATTTAGTGGAAGAAAATACAACGGTAATAGCTAAAACCCTGATTCTATCGTTTCATGGTTTCTCTAGGTTACTTTCGGGACGAGGGGGTCGCAGGTTCAAATCCTGTCATCCCGATTTGATAATAAACCTGTTAACCCCTATCCCAAAGCAAGCGTGCTACCACTGCACTATTGCCCGGTGTTGTGTACAGAGTGTACACCCTTCATTGTACGCGGGTTGTAGTGTTGTATCCTAATATAATAGCCCAGAGCAAGCTGATATTCTATCCTTGAATATTGGCTACAAATAATTGTCGGGTGGCTAGTCACTTTTTCCTATCCCCTGTTCCTTGTTCCCTGCTATTGAGTGATAATGAAACCTCGTCGCACCCGCAGTCAAGACCGAATTCTCACCGAACTCAAAACCCTAAAGCGCTCCGTTTCTGCTCAAGAGCTTTATTTAGAGTTGCGTAAAACAAACCAAACGATGGGGTTAGCAACGGTTTATCGCTCTTTGGATGCGTTAAAACGGGAAGGGTTAATTAATGTCCGCACCTTAACTACAGGAGAGGCGGTTTATAGTTGTATGCAGCAAGATGAACATCATCTCACCTGTGTTGAGTGTGGACGTTCTATCCCCCTCGATGAATGTCCGGTTCACCACTTAGAAACTCAACTTCAACAATCCCACAAGTTTAAAATTTATTACCATACCTTAGAGTTTTTCGGACTTTGCGATCGCTGCGCCCTCACTCAGCAAGTATAACAGGAGTTAGGAGATGAGGAGATAGGGGGAGTTAACAGTTAACGGTCAACACCCCTCTCGCACCTACCTGGGTCTTCCTAATGTTGTAATATAAAGCACAGCTTCATCCGTAGGAATACCGAGAACTTCATTGACTTGATTATCGAAAAATCCACCAATTCCACTGACCCCCAAACGTAAATAAATGGCAGCCAAGTTCAAACGTTGTCCGAGATGACCTGCATCTAAATGTAAATAACGATACACTCGATCTCCGTAGTTAGCGATCGCTTTTTTCAAATCCGCCGTATGAAATAAGACCACTGCTGCATCTCGTCCCAAATCTTGTTGTAAACACAAATAGTACAACTCCCGACGAAAATTTTTAAACCGAATTTGCCTTAACTCTTGGGCTTTGGGAGCATAATAATAACATCCATCCTCCAAACCATTGACTCCAGAAACAGCAATAAAGGTTTCAATTAAACTGAGATCAAAATAATCAGGAGAACCATCTAACCCTTGATGAATATAATGGTGAGGTTGATAGGTAAAATCTAAAAGGGCTAAGAGTTCATTTAACATCAATTCCGCTCCATTATAAGCCCGTGTAGATCGTCGTTTTACCATTATTCTTTCTAAACCTGATAAATTTTTTCCCCAGTCAATAGAACTTGTTACCGTTGCTACCTTTGTACAAAATGGAAAATTATATTTATCTTCTAAAATTCCATCTGTTTCAAGCAGTTTCCAACCTTGACTTCCAGAAGAATCCGTTTTTAATTTAGTCGCTTGATGCAAATAAGCTAATAGTTCTCCATCGGTAAGATTAGGGTAATCTATTTGAGTTTCCGAAGGTAAAGCTGTTCTTAAATGGGGTAAATTTTCATCAATTTCTAGGAGATTTGCTAACGCTAAAACTGTGGTTACTCCTTCCACTTCAGGATCTAAATATAACAATTGGTTCAGAATATCATCGGCAAATCCTCCAATTAAATGGGGTCGATAATCATTCATGGCTGCCATTAATTCAAGATTGCCTAATAAATGACCCGTATCTAAACAAATCCTCCGATAAGCGCGATCTTGATAACGCCAGAAAGAACGATAAAAAACTGCCGTTGTCACCAGGGCTAAATGGGTATTTTCTAATACAGGATGCCAAAAACAAGCATCCCGTAAATTGTGCCAAACTTGATCTTCCCAAAATTGAACTAAAGCATGGGTTTGAGGTTGATAATGATATAAACCCGGAGCTAAAATTGCAGTTCCCCTAGAAATTAAATAAATTTCGGCTGGATATAACCCACCCGCCGAGGGAGCAGCCCTAAGATAATGGACACCTCCCATGGTGGGGAGTTTTGCGGTTAAACCATAACTATGCAGCAACAAATGGGATAAACGTTGCCAAAGTCGGGTTTTAGGGTCACTAGAGGTGGCTTCCTCAACGCTCTTCAAGTAGAGTTTGAGGTCAAAGACTTTACCAATTTTATACTCTTTAAAGGGAATGGGCTGTTTTTCCCAGTCCAAGGTTTGGCTTTTTAAGGCGAGGGTTTCTGGGTCATATTTCGTGCGTTCATGGTAGTGTTGGGCAATGGATTTTGGAGATTCTGACATAAGATTAACCCGATGCAGAACAATAACGCTTTTTCTTAGTGTAGACTTTTCTTTTCCGTTTCTTCCTATTTCCTAAAGTGGGTTTCTACCTTTGGGAATATTCGGGTGTCTCATCCCCAATACCTGACACCCAACGCCAATTCTGATTATCGCGTTTAATTTGTAACTTTTTCATTACATTTGGATGAGTGCTAATCTGTTATTATATTAACAACAAGACTTATCGTTTAGTTAAAAGTAAAGGGTTCCTGATTGTGGATATTCTAATTGAGTCAACCCAATCTTTTGAGGAAGATATAGCTAAACTCGATGAAAAAGATAGAGTTGCAGTGATTGAGAAAATTAATCACTATGCTAGTCTGTTCCCAGATCACAAAGCTGCTGTCTATCGTCAGTTACGCCATTTGCATTTGCCATCTCTCCCAAATGGTTATGAATCTTCACTCTACGAATTAAAAGTTTCCCCACCCTGGAAACTGATTTTAGCCATTGATGAAGATCCCATTTTTGAGCAAATTATATTTACTCTATTTCGAGTATTTAAACGTAATAGTGCTGATCCGAGAAAACTCTATCAATCAATAGCAGAGTCTTTGTATCAAGAATTCAAGCATCAAGACCGAGAATTGGTTAAGCTGTCGTAGTGATTTATGGCACAAACTCTGACTCTTTGTGATGAATATGGTATTATTTATGAAGCCATGAAGATTTTACCCAACAATGAACTTAAGATCGGTTTTTTAGAAGCTCTAGCAGAACTCGAAGATCAAGAATGTCATAGAACAAGACAGTTTCCAAAAACAAGATTACATAAAGTAAAGGGTGTAAAACAGGCAATTTACCGGGCTGATATTGATAAAATATCGGGTTGGCGTATTCACCTTCAATATATTAATGGGCAAATTCATCTCAAAGATATTATTGAGGGGCAAAGACATAATGATGTGATTGAAGTGATCAAATCTAAAAAGTCACGATATGAGTAAGATTTGCTAGAATTTATCTTTAGTTGTGATGCTCTTAAGAATATCGAAAAGTTGGAGGTTGACAATATTACATAATAATAGAGGTTGCTTTAGCTCTACAATAGAGACTGAGTAGAGCCTATTGTTGGAGAAAGCAACATGGTTTTTGTTGAGGACATTGCGAACGTTGCAGAAAAAGTCCGTAAAGGTGCTGAATTGGTGAAAGGTGAGCAAGCGACTAAAATGGGCCTAATTATCCCATTTTTTAGTGCGCTTGGCTATGATGTTTTTGACCCAACAGAGGTTATCCCTGAGTTTATTGCGGATTTCGCTACTAAAAAAGCAGGACAGTTTGAAAAGGTAGACTACGCTATTGCAATCAACGGCGATACCGTTATGATTGTAGAAGCAAAAGCGCGTGATCAAAAACCAACTGCTCATGATGGTCAGTTAAAAAGATATTTTAATGGTTTGCTAAAAACAAAAGTCGCTATTGTTACGAATGGTCTTGAATATAGGTTTTTCACCGATTTGCGCCATGAGAATGTCATGGATGATGAACCTTTTTTTTGTTTCAATATCCTTAATTATGAACCCAAACAAATTGAAAATCTCAAGCTTTTTCATCGAGATAATTTTGATTCTACGCAAATAAAACGACAGGCAGAGGAGATGGTTTATCTCCAAGGAATGACTAAACTAATTGACGATCTTCTCCGATCTCCATCTGATGATTTTATTCGGTTTTTGGTTTCTCAACTTAGCACAGTTAATCCTAATTGTGCGGTAGAAGGTCGAGTTACAAGTAAAATCATTGAGAAATTCAAACTTATTGTTAAAAAGTCTATTCAGAATAGTTTAGTTGAGTTAATGACCCAATCAATTAGTAGAGAAATGGGTAAAGATATTACGGTTTCTCCTGAAATTGATGATCCTGAACCAATCGAACCAGAGTTAGAAACATCAGCCATAGAAACAACGGATGAAGAGTTACAAGCATTTGAAACAGTAAAAACTATTGCTGCTCGTTCTCAGAGTTATAAATTAGACGTTCAATATAAAGATGTTGTTTCTTATTTTGGTGTAAATGTCGGTAAAGCAAATTGGTGGTTTTTAAGATTTTATTTAACACCGAAAAAGAAAAGCTTTGTCACTCGATTACCGATTAATGAAGTCAAAGCATTAGCAGCAGGCTTTGAAGTGCAAGAAATATCAGCTTCACTAGGAGATGCAGCTTCAAGGGTGATTATTTCATCTGTTAATGATTTAGATCAGCTTTCTGATTTAATTCTTAAATGTTATGAGGCTGAATCTGCTAAACATCCTTGATATATTTTAGGAAATCCAGTCAGGAAGGGTTGCAGCACAAGGATTAATTTATGAATCAATTTGATCCTCAATCTTAACAAACTTCTGAAACGCTAATTTTGCCGCCCCTATCATTCCCGCTTGATTTCCTAATTCCGCAATTAATATTTCTAACCCCTCTCTACAAATCAATAAAACCCGTTCTTCTAATTCTGCTTTTAAAGAAGGTAAAAATAAATCAGCCCCCGCACTAATTCCCCCGCCTAAAATAATAGCCTGTGGGGTTAAGACATAAATTAAATTCGCTAATCCAATTCCTAATAATTGACCGTATCGTTGCCAATATTCTAGGGCTTTTTCATCTCCGGCTAAAGCTTTTTCCGCTAATTCTGCGGGTTCTAATCCCGTCTCTCGACGAATAGCTTGTACAGAAGTATATTGTTCTAAGGAACCTCGATTTCCACTATTACAAATCGGGCCATCAAAATTAATACTAATTAATCCTAATTCTGCCGCCGCTCCTTGATGTCCAACAAATAATTCCCCATTTAAAATAATCGCCCCGCCAACGCCTGTTCCTAATGTTAATAAAATTAAATTTTGAAACCGTCGCCCCGCCCCTAACCATGCTTCTCCTAACCCCGCACAGTTAGCATCATTGGCTAAAATCACAGGTAAACCTGTTTTTTCTTCTAACATTAAACCTAACGGAACATCCTGCCATCCCGCTAAATTAATCGCCACTTTCGCAATTTTTCCCGTCCCATCCACAGGGCCCGGTGTTCCTAAACCAATCGCCCGAATACTATTGACATTTTCTCTAATTTGTGCTATAGCCTCAACCAATGTTGCTAAAACGGCTTCTGGTGTCGCAGGTTGGGGTGTGGGAACGGTTAAGGATTCATAACAAGTCCCATCGGCGGCGAAACGTCCCAATTTAATCGCCGTCCCCCCTAAATCAATTCCAATAACTTGTACTGACTGTTCGCTATTCACTATTTGTAGTAAGCCCTTTAGGGCTTGAGCCAAAAGAACGAAAGAGTTAAGAAGTAGTTTGTAGTAAGCCCTTTAGGGCTTGAGCCAAAAGAACGAAAGAGTTAAGAAGCCCTGAAGGGCTTACTACTTAAATATCGGGTTCATCAACCATGCGGCGGTCAATACTAGAATTGAAAACAGGTTCGACCCGAATGGCTTTAATGGCACTGGGACGAACAACCATATATTCTTTTGACGTGGTATCTTCTGCCCGGTGTTTGATGGGAACATTGACAAATTCACTACTATCAAACTTGGGTCGTAAAACTTTGTTGTACCACACTTGAAACTCTTGCATTGTGGAAAACTTGATTTCTTCTCGATGACCCCCCTCAATCATGAGGTGTACGACATATTCATCAGGCGTTCTGGGCATAATGACTCGCAGCTAAAAACGGGTTGGTTAACCTAATCAGACGTTAACCGTTGATGATTAGTGTCTCATTAATTGGCGATAAAGTCTACTCCAATGATGGACACAATCTTTCTTTACAAAAATTGACAAAAAACAGGGGGGGTGCGGTTGACAAAACCGGGAATTCATGGGAAACTATCTATAATATAATGGGATGGATGCAAAAATTTTAAAAGTGCAAACATCCCATTATATTAACTATCAATATCTTAACACAGCCCCAACTTTTAAGCAACCCCAAAAATCGAAAATTTTTCTAAAAAAACAACAAAATTAAATGATTTTTAGCATAGATTCTTATAGATTACACCGATGAGGGAGTTGATATTCACCGAATCTAATCCTTGACACTCCTCGCGAATCAAGCGACGAGGATTCTTAAGTAGTCCAAATACGAACTCTTAATGGCGTAGTCAATGCGCCTCTACTGACTTCATTGAGATTTAATCCCAATGTTGCCGATACTTTACGAATAATATTGACTGCCGCATTACAATCAGCATTGATATATTGATTAAATGCAGTGCGGTATAAACCCCGTTTAACTCGTTTTCCTGACGGCTTCCAATTGTCGGGTTTTTCGCCGAATTCAGGGAGAAAATCATGATCAAGAAAACTAGCTTTTGAGGTATAAGACTCCTCGGTTTCTATAAACTCAATTCCGTAACGAGAACAAAGTTCTTGAATTCGAGATTTTAATCGTGCAGTGGGAATCTGAATAAAGTTCTGATTTCCTTTTTTCCCAAGGATAGCACCATCTTTTTGTCCTTTGTTCCAACCAAAAACAATACGACCGATGCTATTTTTGAGGCAGTGGTTGATGACCAACCTAGCAGCTTTATTGATAGCATCTCTAAATTGGCGATTCCGTTTTTCAGTTAGAGTGGATAAAGCATTACTCCAAAAACCTTGAGGTTTACCATTTTTATGATCAGCAACTTGTTTGTTATACCACTGATTCAAAGATTTCAAATGCTTACCATCAACAATAAAACTGGTTCCTACGTTGCTCACACAAGTTAACCAGTTGTCGATTCCATGATCTATTCCTAGCACCTTGTTTTTATCTAGTTCAATTTTTTCTGTTTGAACTAGGTAAACAAACTCGGCATAAAAACATTTATTCCGAGGAAGGATGCGAACTTCTTTGATTGAATCCCAGTTCAGGTTAGACGGCACGGGCAATAAAAATGAATCAATCCCAAACCATGCTTTAACCTGATTTCCTAGTGGGATTCTAACTCCCTCTGGAGTTAACTTCAACCATCGAACCGGATAGGAAACCGTAAATAGCCCTTGCTTCCTATATCTAGGAGGACGGGGCTTTTCTTCTAGCTTTCCAGTTCTCCATAACTTCAGGAGTTCTTTATAAGAACTCATGGCTTCCGCTACTGAATTGCAAGTTTGTTGAGCAGAAGAAACATACATTGCCTTAAAATGCAGGTTTGCACTTTTAGACATTTCAGAACAGACAGCCCCCCTGCTAACAAAAACTTGCTTTTTGAAAAGCATTTGCCTAGCGTAATAAAGAGCGCAATTGTAGACCTTGTTGGATTCTAAACAAAGATACTCGATAATCGCCTTGATGTCAGGACTGGTATGAATTAGAACCTGTTGGCAACCATACATCTTTTTGTCGTTTGCTGTAATATGATCAACATTAGCAGGTTTCAGGTTTCAGGTAGAAAGCAGGTTTCAGGTAGAAAGCAGATTTCATTCCCCGACACCCGACACCCGACACCTGAAACCTGTTCTGATCACGTCCATCTTTTTATTGAGTTTCCCCCAACAATCCCAATTCATTTAATTGTTAGGTTTTTAAAAGGGAGATCTTCTAATTTCCTTCGGAAAGAATTCCCTGAATTATTGAAACTACCTAGCTTATGGAGTAAAAGTTATTTTTTTAGTACCGCAGGCAATGTTAGTGCGACAACTATCCAGAAATATATTGAAGATCCGCATCACCATTAGTTGAATGCGGATAAATCCGCCGAGTTACTTTTCCGCCTCGCTCGCTTATAGACGAGGCTACCAAGTTTCCCGTCTATTTCTTGTGTGAATCGCTTTAATCTGTTTAAATCAGACTACAGCTATTTGTAGCAGCAGCCAGCGAATCGTCAACCCACCAGCATTTCAACAATTATCGATTTT
Source organism: Planktothrix sp. FACHB-1365 (assembly GCF_014697575.1). Taxonomy (GTDB): domain Bacteria; phylum Cyanobacteriota; class Cyanobacteriia; order Cyanobacteriales; family Microcoleaceae; genus Planktothrix. The sequence continues at coordinate 10,178 of NZ_JACJSC010000047.1, forward strand.
CGATTTGTTGCAATAGATGGAATCTCCCTCGTTCTACGAGGGGACGGATGTCAAGAGTAAGCTATATACTCAATTACGCACAGGCAAGATGCCTGTTCCACAACTCATATACTGGAATTCATAATGCCGAAACGTACTGACATAAAGAAAATTTTGCTGTTAGGCTCTGGGCCGATTGTAATTGGACAAGCCTGTGAGTTTGACTATTCAGGAACTCAAGCCTGTAAAGCCCTGCGGGAAGAAGGGTATGAGGTGGTGTTAGTCAACTCTAACCCCGCAACAATTATGACTGACCCGGAAACAGCCGAACGCACCTATATTGAACCTCTGGTGCCTGAAGTCGTTGCCAAGGTAATTGAAAAAGAACGTCCCGATGCTTTATTGCCGACAATGGGAGGTCAAACCGCCCTGAATTTAGCCGTTGCTCTAGCAAAAAATGGCATATTAGAAAAATATGGAGTCGAACTGATTGGTGCTAAATTAGAAGCCATTGAAAAAGCCGAAGATCGGCAACTATTCAAAGAAGCAATGGAACGAATTGGCGTCGCTTGTTGCCCTTCGGGAATTGCCAATACCATGAATGAAGCGCGAGATGTAGCACATCAAATTGGTAGTTATCCTTTAATTATTCGTCCCGCCTTTACCATGGGAGGAACTGGAGGCGGGATTGCCTATAACCAAGAGGAATTTGAAGAAATTGCTCAATCCGGTTTAGATGCGTCTCCGGTGTCTCAAATTTTAATCGAACAATCCCTCATCGGTTGGAAAGAATACGAATTAGAAGTGATGCGGGATCTCGCTGATAATGTGGTGATTATTTGTTCAATTGAAAACCTCGATCCCATGGGTATCCATACGGGGGATTCAATTACCGTTGCTCCCGCCCAAACCTTAACCGATAAAGAATATCAACGACTGCGGGATGCGTCGATTAAAATTATCCGAGAAATTGGGGTAGAAACCGGAGGTTCTAATATCCAATTTGCGGTTAATCCCATGACGGGAGATGTAATTGTGATTGAGATGAATCCCCGTGTCAGTCGGTCTTCCGCCTTAGCTTCAAAAGCCACTGGGTTCCCCATCGCTAAATTTGCGGCAAAATTATCGGTGGGATATACCTTAGATGAAATTAAGAACGATATTACCAAAAAAACCCCCGCTTCCTTTGAACCCACAATTGATTATGTGGTGACAAAAATTCCCCGATTTGCCTTTGAGAAATTCCCCGGTTCAGAACCTGTTTTAACCACACAAATGAAGTCCGTTGGGGAAGCCATGGCAATTGGTGGAACCTTCTGTGAATCCTTCCAAAAAGCGTTACGATCTTTAGAAACGGGGTTAGCAGGTTGGGGTTGCGATCGCTCAGAAAAACTCTCTAGTTTAGATCATATTCGTTCCGGTTTACGCACGCCTAACCCAGAACGAATTTTAACCGTTCGTAACGCAATGATCTTAGGAATGACGGTTGAAGAAATCTATGAACTGACGGGAATTGATCCTTGGTTCTTAGATAAAATGCAGGAATTATTAGAAACGGAAAAATTCCTCAAACGCACAACCTTAAAACAGTTAAAAGCAGATCAACTGTTAGCGGTAAAACGTAAAGGATTTAGCGATCGCCAAATTGCCTTTGCCACAAAAACCACTGAAGATGAAGTCCGCACCTATCGCCAAGAATTAGGGATTAAACCTGTTTATAAAATGGTGGATACCTGTGCGGCAGAATTTGAATCCATGACCCCGTATTATTATTCAACCTATTGGGAAGAAGACGAAATTTTACCCTCAACTAAACCCAAGGTGATGATTTTAGGTGGTGGCCCCAACCGCATTGGACAGGGGATTGAGTTTGATTATTGTTGTTGTCATGCCTCCTATTCGTTACGAGCAGAAGGCTATGAAACCATCATGGTTAACTCTAACCCAGAAACCGTTTCAACGGATTATGATACCAGCGATCGCTTATATTTTGAACCCCTAACCAAAGAAGATGTTCTGAATATTATTGAAGCGGAAGAACCTGTTGGAATTATTATTCAATTTGGCGGTCAAACCCCTCTAAAATTAGCCTTACCCCTACAACGAGCGTTAGAAAAACTGCCCCTGAAAACCAAAATTTGGGGTACTTCGCCCGACTCCATTGATATTGCCGAAGACCGAGAACGGTTTGAAAAAATTCTGCGGGAATTGGATATTTTACAAGCCGAAAATGGCATGGCCCGCAGTTTTAAAGAAGCCTTAAAAGTGGCGCGTCGCATCGGCTATCCCGTAGTCGTGCGTCCGTCTTATGTCTTAGGAGGGCGGGCGATGGAAATCGTTTATTCCGATGAAGAATTAGAACGATATATGCTGTTTGCGGTGCAGGTAGAACCGGATCACCCAATTTTAGTCGATCAGTTCTTACAAAATGCCATTGAAGTGGATGTCGATGCGATCGCTGACCAAAGCGGAAATGTCGTTATTGGTGGCATTATGGAACATATCGAACAAGCCGGAATTCACTCTGGGGACTCGGCTTGTTCAATTCCATTCCAAACCTTATCAGAAACCGCCCTCGCCACCATTCGTCGCCAAACCATTGAACTCGCCAAAGCGTTAAATGTGGTGGGACTGATGAATATTCAGTTTGCCGTCCAAGGGGAAAAGGTCTATATTTTAGAAGCGAATCCCCGTGCATCTCGAACAGTTCCCTTTGTTTCCAAAGCCATTGGGGTTCCCTTAGCCAAAATTGCATCCCGGGTGATGTCCGGTAAATCCTTAACGGAATTAGGCTTAACCGAAGAAAAACTCCCCACTTACGTTTCCGTGAAAGAGGCGGTGTTACCCTTTGCTAAATTTCCGGGAACCGATGTGCTACTAGGGCCGGAAATGCGCTCTACTGGGGAAGTCATGGGTATTGATACCGACTTTGGTAAAGCCTTTGCGAAGGCAGAACTCGCCGCCGGACAAGTGCTACCTTTATCAGGAACGGTGTTTGTCTCGATGAATGATCGGGATAAACAAGCTATTGTACCTGTGGTTGAGGATTTCTTGGCGTTAGGGTTTAAAGTCAGTGCTACCATTAACACTCGCAAAGTGCTCTGGGAAAATGGCGTAAAAGTCGATATGGAATTGAAACTGCACGAAGGACGACCGAATATTCTGGATGCGATTAAAAATCAGGCGGTGCAGTTGGCAATTATTACCCCGTCTGGGGAAGAGTCCCGCAGTGATGGAATTCTGATCCGTCGTTCGGCTTTAGCGTACAAAATCCCCATCATCACAACAATTGCAGGGGCTAAAGCAACGGTGGCTGCCATTCGTTCCTTGAAGTCTACTCCCATTGAGGTGAAAGCCCTTCAAGATTATTATCTCTAATAATATAGTGTTGGGTGTTGACGGTTGACCCTGGACGGTTGACCGTTGACCAACAGCCAAAACGCCTTGTCTGCCCCCGGTTTCCTTAAAAATGGATTCTTTTGGATAATAATTGTTCTTCTAACGCTGCAATGCGGTTATAAGCGGCGGTTAGCTGTGCGGTGAGGCGCTGAATTTGAATATCTGCGGTCAAGGTGGGTTCCCGACTGTAGTAATTGCTTTCTATATAGTCGTCATCCATCAGGACATCTTTGTGTTCCTGTAGGGATGAACTTTGCCTTGTCTCTGAGGAATTTGAGGCGGAAGCTGACAAACCATACTCCAGGAGGTTAGGAACTGCTGAGGTGGGGTCGGTTGATTCTTCCTGGGATAAATGCTCAGAGACTTGATCCGTAAGCTGCTTAATCATTTCGTATAACGCATCTACTTTATTCGTCAACGCGACAACTTGTTTGGTTAGCCCATCCATAAAAATACTCCTGTTTAACTCAAAAATCTCTTAAGTTAATCCTAGACAGCAAAAAGACAATATCCCATTATTTACTAAATTATTTAACCTTTTGCTGAAGTCTTCTGTTACGCATCTTTGCATACTGAAAGAAAGTCACCTTTTCCTGCTGATCATCGATCCTAAAACTCCACATCTTCGGCGGGTGGGTCTATTCTTTTTTATCGTAGGAAGTACCGGAGTTCTTATAGATCAAAATATTTTGATTGCTATTTTTATAATTAACTCCAAAACTTTAATCCGCCCAAATCCCAAAAATATCCTGGAAAAATAGTTGATTGAATCTTGTATAGATTTAATCCTGATAAAAAATTATTCAAATCCCTTAATATAAATTTTATTGATGCTGTTGATCAGTTTTTCCAGGAAACTCAAATTCAACACTTAACTTAAAATTCCCGACCTCTGGGACAAAAAGCTTCATTTCTCAAAAATAGTCCTGTTGTCCTCTTTTTTTAAAACCGCCCAAACTCATTAAATTTCCAAATTTTGTCATGAAACGTTGATTTTTTATCACAGAGGTCTTGAAAAATAGAGACAGTTAGTGTATTCCTAACCTAATTCTACCTGAAGGTAGATGTTACAAACTGACTGATTCTACTTTATGTAGATTTTTCCAGCTTATCAGCAAAAAATGATTGCGAGTTTAAGGTTGTTGTGATTATATTAAGAATTGTAACAAACCTTTGACTTTTGCCTCTCCTGTGAGGGGATTCATCCGTTAATCTCGTGTTTAGGAGCAGCCAGAATGAAAGCCCTGATCCAACAAAACCCGTCTGATATCGTCTCCCAAGTCGCAGACTATTTCCAACGCAGTATTGGGAAATGGTATTCAGAACGGCGTTACTACACCCTACCAGAGGGAGACACTCAAGAAGTCGCCAGCGAGATTACCGTAGAGTTTTTACAACAAGGTAGCCCTGAACTGATTAATATTGCTCAATTACACCAATTAGATGATCCGACGATGATTACCTGCGGGTCAAAAGTCAACTGGAAAAGTTCTAATTCCGTCTCAGGAAAGAAATTATCGAAGGGAGCAACGGTGTTTGGTGTTTCAGAAACCCTACTTTATCGAGATCAGGGGTTTATGACACCTAAACCCGTTGTTGCCCAATATTATATGCTCGATGCCAATACATTGTGCCTCCGAAGCGAGTACAATGGTTCTGTATTTGAAGAAGAACTTAAACTGGTGGGTCAGCGATACCGCACCCGACAAACGATTATTTCACGCGCTGGGGAACAAACTATGATTGGCCAATATTTAGAAAAACGGATTGAGTAATCTGTGAAGCGAAGGTTTTTTCTACAAGGAATGAGTACCTTAACCTTGAGTAGTGTCGTAGCCGGATGTAGAGACGTGCCATGGCACGTCTCTACGGCGCTCAGGGTTGAAGTTCTTAAAGGCTCTGTTCCCGTGCAAATGGTGAGCAAGTTTCGCCAACAAGTTGAGCAAGACGGAGTTGATTTTGTTCCTCAACCCCAACTCAACAATTTATTTAGAGTATTACAAAAATCGAAATCCCCATCTTCTCCTCAGTCATCATCTCAAGCTGATTTGGTCATGATTGGAGATTTCTGGTTAAATTCTGCCATTCAACAACAACTGATTCAACCTTTTGATCCTAAATTATGGCCGCAATGGTCACAACTTCCCCCCCGTTGGCAAAATATTGTCCGACGGAATTCTGAAGGTAAATTTGATTCTAAAGGAAAAATTTGGGCGGCGCCTTATCGTTCAGGAAGTACCGTGATTATTTATCGGGTTGATAAGTTTAAGGCTTTAGGATGGACACCTCAAGACTGGAGTGATTTATGGCGTCCAGAATTGCGTCATCGGATTTCTTTACCGAATCAAGCCAGAGAAGTTATTGGTTTAACGTTAAAAAAATTAGGCTATTCTTATAATACTGCCGATTTAAGCCAAGTCAAAAATTTAGAATCTGAACTGCTTAAACTGCATCAAAATGTTAGACTTTATGACTCTAATAGTTATCTAAAACCGTTAATTTTAGGAGATACTTGGTTAGCCGTTGGTTGGTCTACGGATATTTCTCCAGAAGTACAATATCAAAATGGATTAGCCGCCGTTGTTCCCAAATCGGGTACTGCTTTATGGTTAGATTTATGGGTGAAACCTGCAAAGGTTCAAGCCTCTCCTACGGCGACTTTAGGAGATCAATGGATTGATTTTTGTTGGTCGCCTCAAGTCGCAACTCAACTGTCATTATTAACCGCAACAACATCTCCGATTATTTTAGGAATGAACCCGGAAGAGTTACCCCAATCATTAAGAGAAAATCCGCTATTATTGCCTCAATCTTCTATTTTAGAAAAAAGTGATTTCCTCCAGCCCCTTTCCCAAAATTCTATCAAACAGTATCAACAATTATGGGAAAAAATCAGACTGGGAACCTAGATCTCTACCCATTATATCTGTAGAGACGTTGCATGCAACGTCTCTACAACTAAATCCTGAATCATTCCCTATTCCCTAGTTATTCAAAAACTAATTCTGAAGGTTGTTCTTTTTGAGAAATAGGAATGGAAATTTCAAACACGGTGAAATTGTCTTGATCTCGATAACAATGAATATCTCCTCGATGCTGATCAACAACAATTTTATAACTAATGGATAACCCTAAACCCGTTCCTTTTCCGACAGGTTTTGTGGTAAAAAACGGATCAAACAATCGATTTTTAACTTTATCTTCAATTCCAGGGCCATTATCTCGAATAATAATTCTGACTTGATCTAAAGGCGGAAATTTACATTTTTTATCGCTGAAATTTGGATGAATCACATCCGTACTAATTTTAATAATTCGAGGTTCAGGTTGATGTTCTAAGGCATCAATAGCATTACTCAAAATATTCATAAAAACCTGATTTAACTGTCCAGCATAACACTCCACCCTCGGTAATTTGCCATAATCTTTAATTAACTCAATCCCCTGAAAAGCGCCTTTAGGTTTTAAGCGATTTTGTAAAATTAAAAGGGTGCTATCAATGCCATCATGAATATTAACAGGCTTCATTTCGGCTTCATCTAATCGAGAGAAGTTTCTCAAAGACACCACAATTTGACGAATCCGATCCGCCCCCATTTCCATTGAAGATAGAATTTTAGGTAAATCTTCCATTAAAAACTCTAATTCAATTTCGTGGGATTTTTCTTGAATTTCTGGAGTGGGATTGGGATAAATATCTTGATACAATGCCAATAATTCTAAAATATCTTGAGTATATTCTTTAGCATAAGTCAGATTCCCATAAATAAAATTAACCGGATTATTAATTTCATGGGCAACTCCCGCCACCATTTGTCCTAAAGAAGACATTTTTTCACTTTGAATTAACTGGGCTTCCTTTTGTTTCAAATCCTGTAATGCTTCACTCAGATGAAACGCTTGGGTTTGGGCTGCTAAGGCGGCGGCGCGGGTTTGGGCGTATAATTCAGCTTGGTCAATGGCGATCGCTAACTGATCCACCACCGCCCGTAAAAGCTCCACCTCACTTTCCCGCCAAGGTCGAAACACTTGATAATGATTACAAACCACCGCCCCCCGTTGACCTGAGCGCGTTTCTAACGGTAACAGCAACAACGAAAAAATCCCCGCCTGCTGGAAAAACTGACGGGTCGATTCATCCAACACGGTTGTTGTTTCGATATTATCAATTTGAATCGTGGTCGCCATGCGAATTTTTTCCGCCAATAGAGGAATTTGAGCCGGGGGATAATCCTGTAACCCATTAAATAAATTAGGATTTTGCGCCTCGTGGGTAACGGTAAAACTCGGTTGTTGATTCGGCTGCATCGGCAAATACCAAAGAAAATGGCATTGATCCACTTGCAACAACGCTCGAATTTCATTCACCGCCGTGCCTAAAATCGTATCAATATCTAAAGAATCCCGAATTTGACTGGCTAAACGAAACAGTAACCCTTCCCGGCGACTTTGTAACTCTTCCCGCGCCTTCACCCGATCAATACCAACGGCCAAGGCATTCGCCACCCATCCCAATACCCCTTGTGCTTCCTGATTCAGGATTTCATCACTACAAATCCCCATCAACCCCACTAAACGACCTTCCACCACCAAAGGAAAATTAAGGGTTTGGTGTCTAGTTCCGGGGAGAGGATAGGAAAGGTTATGGCTTAAAACATCAGTTTCGGTTAGATGGTCTTCATAAACCGTTAACCCCGCACTCGCTTGCAAATCTAATAGATTACTTTGAAGATTCAATGTCCAAATTCCTACCCCTGAGATTTTGGGGTATTGGGCGATCGCATCTGTACAACGGCCCAAAATCCCAGCAATTGACCCTCCATGTCCGAGGGCGGTTCCCACTTCTGCTTCTAACTGAGAGAGTCGTGAGCGCTCTAATAAGAGAGTTTCCGCTTGTTTTCGTTCGGTAATATTGCGGGAAACAGCAATCATTTCATCAAGAGTTTCTGAATCCTGATTTTCCAACCCATGACAGGTACTTTCAAACCAAATATAGTTTCCATTGCGACATCGAATTCGATAACTAATCGTGTAAATATCTAAACTATTTTGCAGGAGCAAACATTTTGGGTTAACAACATCTAAATCCTCCGGGTGAATCAACTCATATAACGATTGTCCGATCAATTCTTCAGGTTCATATCCCAAAAGTTGCCGACTGGCTGGAGAAGCATATAAATAAATGCCATCAGGGCTATGTCGGGAAATTAAATCCGTAGCATGATCGGCTAAAAGCCGATAACGAGCTTCACTTTCTCGCAAAGCATCTTCCGATTGTTTGCGGTGGGTAATATCCGTTTGTATACCAATAAAATGGGTTAAACGTCCTTCTCGGTCACGCACCGGAGAAATCGAGAGTTCATTCCAAAAGTACCGACCATCTTTACGGTAATTTTTGAGGGTGGCAACACAATCCTGCTGATGGGTAATGGCATGACGAATGCGGGCTAGTTCAGTGGGATCAGTATCTTCCCCTTGCAGTAATCGACAATTGCGTCCTAACACTTCTTCCTGAGCATAGCCCGTTAACCGTTCAAAGGCGGGATTACAGTAAATAATCGGACAATCTGGTTGAGTAAAATCACTAATTACAATCCCACTGGGACTCGCTGTAATCGCCCGTTCTAAAAGTCCCAGACGTTCTTGGGACTGTTTGCGTTCGGTGATATCAATCCCGGTGATAATCAGATGACTGATTAAACCATTAGGTTGTAGCAAAGCTGTATGTGACCAGGCAATCCAATGGCGTTGGCCATCGGGTCGAATCCATTCGGTTTCCCCCAGGGTGGAGTCGGAAGCGGAGTCAACTTGAGGAGAAGATTGTTGATTTTTTCGAGGTTTGGGAGGTTCGTCAAACTCAATCATGATTGATTCTGACGCCAAGTTGCTAGGGTTAGCGACGGGAAATAGGGTTAATCCCAATTCATCTAAGGTTTTTCCCTCGACTTCCTGGGCTAAATATCCGCTTAATTCTTCACAGGTGCGATTAAAGCGAATAATTTTACCATCGGGATCAAGGACAATCACTAAGGCGCTGACGGTATCGAGAACGGCGCAAACAAAGTCCCGTTCTTGACGAACCACTTCCCAAACTTGCTTACGTTCATTAATAATATGTTCGAGTTGATTAAATTTGGTTTTTGTCTGAATCAGTTGACGATGTAAATTGATTTGGCTAATAATTTGATGACTCAGGGATTGTAAAGCGTCGAGGGTGTCGCCGGACAATTCACGGGGATGATAATCCATAATAGAAATCATTCCTAACATGACGTGATCCGTCGTCATTAAAGGAATACCGAGATAAAATCGAATGGGTTGCTCCCCTGTAACTAAGGGTTGGGTTGCCAAACGTTTATCCTTGCAAGTATCAGGAATAATAATCTGTTTTGGAGGTTGCTTTAAGCTTTGATAGGTGTCTACAAACCGGACTGAATTTTCCGGTTCAGCCCTATCCTCCATCCTCGATTCCGGTGGAGCGTGCAATTCCATGATAAACTCACAGAAGTTTAAATACGGGTGTATTGTTCCGGTTAAACCCACTTGAGATTTCAACCACTGATGGGTGGTATCGCGAAATGTAATTAAAGCAATGGGTGCCTGAGCCAGATAAGACGCTAAGTGAGTCAAATCATCAAAGGGAATTTCAGAAACCGTGTGGATGACCTGAGAAAGAGTATTGCCCTCTGGGCTAAACATGGTTTGACCTAAAAATCTTGCATTCATTGATAATCACCATACAGGGGAATGGCTATCTATCAGGAAGCGGGTATGCGACGCTCTGATGAGACTTTGCAGTAAGAGCTTGATTCTCAAACCCCTACTCACGGTTGATGATTGACGATTTAACAGTCAATGGTCAACCGTTAACAGTCAACAGTCAACTGACATTTGTTTGACTCGCCTTAGCTGTATGACATTGTTTGTCCAAACGTCCTGATCTCACAGTACAGACCGTCCATGGAAGGTCTCTACATTTATTTACCTTAATCTTAACAAAGGTTTAAGCCCTTCGCGGAACTGAGTCTCAAATCCTTAGAATTCAACGCTGATTTAATTTTTCCGAAAAATTAAGGATTTTACACCATTTTTTCGGTCTAACTTAATGTCTATTTTGTCCAAAAAAGTTAAAAAAATTTAGTTTTTTTACAAAAATTTAATTAAGATTCTTACAGGATTTAACAAACTGAAGCCCTCTACCCTGATAATAGAAAAGTAACACAGATCAAAGTCCCTTGATCATATCCCGTTTAAAAATACGAGATCGCTGATAGGGAAAAGAAGGAATGCTTTTACTCTATAATTAAACTCATGGCACTTTTGCATTCCAATCCACATCTAAAGCCTGTTTTGAATCCCCTTGATTGTGAATGAGCAGGGCATCTCGACTAAGGAACATGAATCGCTATGTCTGTACTCCAAGATTCTATACCCACTATTTTGGCTGTTGACGATAGTACAGTCATGCAAGGGCTGGTGCAACAAGCATTAGGGAAAGAATACCGTGTTCTAGTGGCCGATAATGCGGTCGATGCTTTGTCGATGATTTACCATGAACGAGTTTCGGTTTTGCTTCTGGATGTGGCCATGCCAGGAATTGATGGTTTAGAACTCTGTCGTACCGTTCGCAGTATTCCCCAGTTTCAAAATTTGCCTATTATTATGTTAACGGCACGGGATGGCGCTTTTGATAAGGTTCAAGGTCGTTTGGCGGGGGCAACGGAATATCTGACCAAACCCTTTGATGCTCAACGGTTATCTGAAGTTGTGGGTCAAGTTCTGCAATTAAATTAGGAAGGGTTAGCCACTATAAGTTTTAAAAGTGTCTTTGGAAGGGTGAAAATTAGCTTTAAGCAATATTCCTTCTTCGGCTAAATTAGATCAAGGAATACTATAATCTTGAATAATATCACGCTGCTTGAGCCTTTCTAGCATTTCTAAGGAAATCTGCTCGCCAAAAAAGACCACACAAAAGTGATCATAAGCTGCAAATTGAAGTGATCCCTGAGATTCAATTTGCAGGTGCAAAATCTGATAGCCTAGATAATCATTTTCTCTAAAAAGGGGTAAAATTTTTTGAACATTCTCCCTTGTTAATTTAATCAATAAACCGGAACCTGCTAATATACTCTTACTTTCAGAAAACGGCGAGAAAGCTCCAATACGCCGCGCTTTCATTTGTGAAAAATTAAGCTGATCATCCAGTACCCAAACTGCTAATTGACTTGACTCCCCGGCTAAAGTCATTACAACGGCTTCAAATAAGTCTTCAAGCATATCATGATTAGCTTGGATCTCACCCTTCAAACTCATAATTGTGTTTCCTGATATAAAGATTTAAGACTTTCTTAAAGTTGTTGCTCTTTTTGCTATTCTAATTAAACTCCGGGGGGAAGTATAGCGATTAACCGTAATTCGAGAGAGGCGATATTTATTAGTGTAACGATTAATCCGTAGCATATTCCCATCATAAACATACCCCGTTAAATAATAGGGAGATAAGGATTTTTCAACTCTGCGATTTACTTTTCCAAAGGGATAAGCAAAATGAGCCGCAACCCATTTATTTTTATCTAAATCTTGCATACAGGTTCTAAGATCAAGTTTAGCTTGTTCGAGTTCAAATTTCAACTTTTTACCCTTAATTAAAGTTAATTTTTCATGAGTTTGACCATGAGATTGAATATCATAATAGCCCCGTTTATAGCCATCCCGCAATTCTTCACAACTGACATGAGGTATAAAGTCTTTTAATTTAACTCCCATTAATCCTGGATTGATAAACCAAACAATTTTAACTTTTTTGTTATAGTTTTCTTCTAAATCTTTTAAAATTGGTAAAACATTCTGATGAACTCCTTCATAACCATCATCAAAGCTAATCATGATCGGTTTTTGTCCAATCCGTTCTTGAGGAATAGGTTGTGATTTTTGAATAAAATAGGTAAATAAATCTTGGGTGGTTAAAAACCAATAGTTATTTTGAGCTAAATAATTCAGGAAAGTATATAAATCCTGTTTGAAATAATCATTATCAAATTGTAACCGTTTTTCTGCACTTTGATTAATATTGGCTTCGTCAATAATATCGTGTAATCCAAAAATAGGAATTCTTACACTAGAGGTTTTATAGGTAACTGCAAAAGCAGGAAGATTTAACCCAATGACACAAAGTAAGCTAATCAAAAAAACAAGCAAAACCCGGTTGTTTCTAAACCATTCTGGCTGAATAATAGGAATCTTCATAAGCTAATGTATCATTCTTTGATGCTAACAAGTGGTTAACTGAGTGCATGATGAATCCATTCTATAGCGCTACTTGAAGAGGGAACAGAAAGAAGTGAAAGGGTTTCAGGTTTCACTTTTACTCGTTCATATTTCTTAACGTTGCTACCGCAGAGGGTGAAATCCGGCTGAGGTAACGGAAGATCCAATATTTCATAATCGTGTCTAAAATGACGGGGAAAGTAGCGATAAACAAAAAGATAAAGCTGCGATTTGGTGCAATTCCCAAGTGACTTGAAAATCCTTCTAATAGAACTTCCCAACCATGGGGAGAGTGAAAACCCACAAAGATATCGGTGAGTAAAATAATAATAAAGGCTTTAGCGCTATCACTCAAATCATACATGACAGTATTGAGCAAAGCTTTTAAAGCAATCAACCCTTGCTGATTCAAGAGAATGACTAAAGTAAAGGCGATTAATCCCACAAAATCCGCAAAAATATTACTAATAGCTTCACTACTTTTGTGATCAAATTCTTTAGAAATTTCTTCAGCTTTCTCCTCCATTTTCTTTTCCATTTCTTCAGATTCAAGGGTAGGAGTTTTGTAGAGCAAACTACTCATTTGCAGTTCTTCTTCATAGGATTTTAACTCATGAAGGGCTTCTTCTTTCATTTCTGAGTTGAGAAATAAAGGAACTTCATGGGTTTGTCGATAATGTTCTACGAGGGGAATAAAAATAAAGTTTTTCGAGATTTGTTGGGATAAAAGCGGAATTAAAATCAGCATCAACAGAAAGTTAACCGCCGATTTTGTCTTTTTACGAGATGCTCGATAGCTATTCATTAAACGTTCTTCAGATTCATCGTCTAATTCCGTTTGAATCTTTTTAAACGTGCGTCCAATAGAACGAGGTAAAGCGCCACTTTTTTTCCCTTTAAACATTTCTCCAGAAGACTCAACTTCCACAAAGTCTAGGGGAGATAAACCTGATGGGTCAGTCGATTTTCCGTTGTTTAGTCTTTTCTCAGATGTCAAGCCAGAGGAATCGGAATAGACGAGGGGATTAGAGACAGAAGAATTATGTTGATATCGATCAACAATTTCATCGATAAATTTTAATTTTTCAATAAATTCTATATCTCCAGAGTGATCTAAATTACGAGTCAGTTTAAATTCACCCAGTTTGAATTTAATCGTGTTTAAATGCTTCTCAATATCCTTGATAAAGCACTCTAAAACACTAGGAGTATATTGGGGTGCCGCTTCGGAAACTTTTTGACCTTCAAAATGCTGATCTTCTATAGTTTTTATTGCTAAAGCAGCTTGATAAGCTTGTTCTAAGGCTCGTTCTGGAGTTTTATGAACCCATTGGTTACTAGATTTTAACACATTCAAGAATCGAGTACCTAAACTCCCTTTCTGAAATTTGATAATAGAATTACTCATCTGAATAATAGGGAATAGAACAGGACAAAAGCACCATTAATTTATCAGTTTGTAGAGGGGGTAAATCCATTACTCTTACTCTACATCCGATAAATTCCCAGAAAATTACCCCTAATAAGGGGTTGAAGTTGGCCGTTGTAACCGGGGGAAAATTCTCTGACTTTTAAGACCATGTTAGAAAATTTTACAACCGTTTAAATAGGTTGCATAGTGCTTAAAGGATCAGGAACAGGAAAGGGTTCTTGTTCAAGGGGAACAAACTGATTTTGCTTAACATCATAAGCTAAGATCTCTCCCGTTTCAATTTCATAAACCCAAGCATGAAGTTGAATTTTTCCAGCCTGTAACCGAGAGCGAACAACGGGATAGGTTTCTAGGTTGGCAATTTGATTTAAAACATTAGTTTGGGTCGCTATGTTTAATAATTCTTCTCCAGAATATTCTTGATAATTTTCTCGAATAATCCGGCGAATTGGTTCTCCGTAATGTTTCAACCAGTCATAGACTAAAGGCATTTCATCAGACAAGCTTTGGAGTTGTAATAATCCTTTAATACTGCCACAATGGGAATGTCCACAGATGACAATTTCTTTGATATTCAAAGCTTGAACCGCATATTCAATTCCGGTGGCTTCGCTACTATTCAGGGTTCCATAAGGCGGAATAATATTGCCCATATTACGAATAATAAACAATTCTCCGGGTTTAGTCTGAGTCAACAAGTTGGGAGCAATCCTAGAATCACAACAGGTGATAAATAAAATGTCTGGGGTTTGACCCTGAGATAGCTGCTCAAAGAAGTCTTGATTAGCCTTGAAGTAATTCTCTTGAAAATCATTCAAACCGCTAATAATGCGTTTAATGGGCATAACTATTTCCTCAATCACTAACAACTCTGGTTACTGGACGGGACTTACTGATAACTGATGCCTATCCTTGTAGCCTTTGTGAAAATTCCTTTAGTGTATCACCCATTTCGCGTCACTGAACAAACAAACACCTCCTAGTTTTTTGAGTCAAAGAAAATATACTAAGAGAACGGTGAGAAAATTCTAAGAATATTCTTAATTCCAGATTTGGCACTAAAATATAGTTTTAACAAAAATGAAACAATATTTTGTATTCTCAATATCCAGATTCTATACCCCAAGTTTCATTTGTGACGGTATTTTAAAAGCTGCGGGAGCGAGGTAAAAATAAGCTAAATGTTGTTCCTTGATTGATTTGGCTATCAACGGTTAATTTTCCGCCATGTAAGCGACAGATTTCTTGAGCAATTGCTAATCCTAAACCTACACCTCCAGTCTGACGAGATCTCGCTTCTTCAACGCGATAAAACCGCTCAAATAAATAAGGTAAATGTTGGGATTCAATTCCTAAACCTGTATCTTGTATTGTAATTTTAACCTGTTCCTCATCTTGTTGCGCTTTTAAAATAACTTGGCCTCCTTTTTGAGTATATTTGAGGGCATTATCTAATAAATTTAAAAATAGACTTGTTAAATAATCAGGATTCCCAAGAATCCATAAATTTTCGGCAATTATCTGTTTTAAAATAATTGGTTTAGATGCCGATAAAGGTTCCAGTTGTTCAACCAAAGCTCCCAATAAATTTGTTAAATCTACGGGGTGTAAAAACGAAGGTTGAATCTGTCGCAATTCCAGTCGAGCTAAAAATAGCAACCCATTGGTTAATCGAATTAATCGATCTGCTTCTTTTTCTAAATCTTGTAGCGTTATTTCATATTCTTCTGGGGTACGAACGCGACTTAAACTAACACCTATTCTGCCCTTAATAACCGTTAAGGGAGTGCGTAATTCATGAGCAGCATCGGCGGTAAATCGGCGTTCATGTTCAAAGGCAAATTCTAAGCGATCCAACATTTTATCAATGGTTTTAGCCAACCGTCCCACTTCATCAGGAGGGCCTTTATAATCAATCCGTTGAGTAAAATTACTAGCACTAATCATTTGCGTTTTACTAATAATTTCCTGAATGGGATTTAAAGCCCGATTTGCTAGAAACCAACCCCCTAAGCCAGCAATTAATAAGACTAAAGGAAATCCTAATATCATTAAATTAAACAGATGTTTAGAGGCTTTATAAACAGGCTCTAAAGATTCTGCTACTTGTAACCATACTGTATCCCCTTTTGAAGTCTGAATTGGTTGATTATAAACCCGCCAATTCTTGTCAGGAGAACTTAAATCTAAATATCCCTTTTTCTGGGGAATCAATACAGGAATTGCAGAATAACTACCAAAACCATCCCAAATATGACCTTGTTGATCGATTAATCTGACTGCAATTCCAGCTTGTACAAATTGTTCTGTCAGGGCTTGAGATTCTTCAGTGGAGCGAAAAGCTAAATGACCATCTTTATTAATTAAGTTGCTTAAGGTTTGGGTTGCTGTGACTTGTAGGGTCGTGTTCAGTTGTTTCAACAAACTATGTTCTAAAACAACATAGAGGTAGCTACTAAAGAGCATTAAGGTAAAAGCTAATAATAAAATATACCAAGCCGTGAGTTCTACCCGAATAGTTCGTTTTCCAAAATGTATTTTTTTAATCATTGATTTCTCCCAGCTTTAAACAATATCCAACACCCCGGATTGTTTGTAAAATTTGTTGTTCAAATCCCCGATCAATTTTGCGTCTTACATACCCAATATAGACATCTACAATATTAGAATCGCTGTAAAAATCTAAATCCCAAACGTGTTGCAAAATTTGAGTCCGACTTAAGACTTGTTCCCGATGACGCATTAAATATTCTAAAAGTTTAAATTCTAAAGGACTTAATTCGATTAATTTTGCACCCCGTCGCACTTCTCGTTTAACGGTATCCATCGTTAAATCAGCAACTTGTAATACTGTATCTAATTGTAATGGAGGACGACGTTGTAAGGCTCTTAACCGTGCTAAAAGTTCAGAAAAAGCAAAGGGTTTTACTAAATAATCATCTGCCCCTCGATCTAAACCTTGAACTCGATCTTCTACGTTATCTCGTGCGGTTAAAAGTAATACGGGAGTGATAATTTTATGATTCCGAATTTTACCCAAAAGTTGAAATCCATCCATGATCGGAAGTAACAAATCTAAAATCATTAAATCATACTCAACCGTTGAGGCATAGTCCCAGCCTTTTTTGCCATCGGTAGCCACATCCACTAGATATCCAGCCTCCCGTAACCCTTGACTAATAAACTGTGCAATTCCCGGTTCATCTTCTACCAGTAAAACGTGCATTGCTTTTCTTTCCTTATTCACGGTAGTTAACTTGATTTAATTTAATTCTATAAGAGTTTAAGGCTCTTTCGTAGATAGAAGGGAACAGGCAACAGGCAACAGGCAACAGGGATAATACTTTTGGCTGTTTCATATCAGTTTTAAATTATTACAACCTCGGTGCGGATTGCTATAGCTTCTGCCTTTAATAGACGAATGCAGAGAATTTACATTTCAAATTATAAAATTTATAAAATTAAAATTTATAAAATTAAAATTTTCGGCTAAATTCTTGTCTTTTCTGTTTCCTTGCTCAACTTTAAAAATCCTATTAGCATCCTCTCCATCTTGAGGTGGAGAATAATCTCTATCTAATGACGCAACAAGAAATCGTTTTTTTCTGACATGATTAAGGAATAGTATTTGAGAAATCGAAAGATGACTTTGTTTAAGATTAAAGATGCTTATCCCCATTACAAAGAAGAAATTTTTGATGGCAAAGATCTTAAAAAATTCGATGTATATACCGATACAACCAATGAAAAAATTGGCACAGTCTACGATGCCTTAATTGATGAGAATGGGTATTTTCGGTATTTTGTGATTGATACAGGTTTTTGGGTTTTTGGTAAAAAAGTTTTACTACCCGTTGGTCGCGCCCAAATGGACTATGCTAATCAACGTGTTTATGCTCTGGGATTAACCAAAAACCAAGCCGAAGCCTTACCTGAATATACTGATAATATGACGGTAGACTACGATTATGAAGAGCGGGTTCGGGCTGGATATCGGACTTCTAAATCTGCAAAAACCAATTACAATCGGGATAATTATAAATACGAGAACGAGCCCGAATTATATCTAACCCAGGCTCAAAATCATGGCACAATTAAGCTTTATGAAGAACGCTTAATTGCTGAGAAACAGCGTCAAAAAGCAGGTACAGTTTCGGTCGGTAAAACCGTAGAAGTTCGCACCGAACAAGCCAGTGTTCCGATTGAAAAAGAGCGGGTTGTCGTTGAACGCATGACTCCTACTGGTGAACGACCTGTTAACCCTGGCGAAGCTAATTTCCGCGAAGGAGAAGTGGCTCGCGTCGATGTTTATGAAGAAACGGCTGATATTCGTAAGCAAGCTTT
Organism: Planktothrix sp. FACHB-1365; assembly: GCF_014697575.1. Classification (GTDB taxonomy): domain Bacteria; phylum Cyanobacteriota; class Cyanobacteriia; order Cyanobacteriales; family Microcoleaceae; genus Planktothrix. The sequence continues at coordinate 28,599 of NZ_JACJSC010000047.1, forward strand.
TGTGACTGAAGAAGTCAATGTTCGTAAAGAAGTTGAGCGGGATACAATAACAGCCCAAGAAAAACTGCGTCGGGAAAAATTGAATGTTAAAACCGATGGAGAACCTACGATTAAAGACAAACGTTAAATTCTCGGTTGATTCTGTAGAGAAAGCTTAGTTTTTTCTGTAGAGATGTTCCCCAAAATATCTCTACAGAACCCTAATCTTGTAATTCTTTATAGTGGGTTAAATTTTTACTAATTTTTTTAATTTCAAGCTTTAAAAGAGGTAATAAAGATGGCTTATTCTTATCCTGAAGGGTATCATAAAAATAGGAAAGTTGAACAATTAGCCCAAAAACTCAACGGCTGTTGGATTCAAACCTTAGATGGGGAAGTTGTTGGTCAAGTCATTGATGTTATTTCCAATGCTAAAGGAAAAGTGGAATTAGTCATTCCTCTGAATATAACCCCTGAAAATCGTCAGCAATTATTGTTACTCAAAGCGAACTTAATTAAACAAACTAATATTGATGATCGTTTACTCTTTATTGAACGAACACCAGAGTTAGAACCCTTTCTCAAGACCAACCCAAATTCCTCAACTCCTCAACAATATTTTCCCACTCCTATTCCATCCTTTTCCCTCAACGATGAAGAAGATGAAACCGATTCAACCTTACTATTACCATCCTCTGAAAATCAACCCAATATTGTCGATAATATAACCATTCCTTTAAAAGAAGAAAAATTAATTGTTGAACGGGAACGCCGTAAAGTAGGAGAAGTTGTTATTCGTAAACAAGTTGAAACTCATTTTGTTCAAGTTCCGGTTAAACGAGAAAAACTTGTCATTGAGCAAGTCGGAAGCGATGACCAAATCTTAGCAGAAATTCCGTTATCTGAAGAAACAATTCGAGTCGTCAAAACCGAAAATCCAGACCCCCAATAGTTGCTTAGTGGGTTTCCATTTGTTGTAAAATAACTTGACGCACTAAAGCCGCTTGTTGTTCTGCTTCCTGTGCCCGTTGTAAAAATTGGCTTTCTGAAAGGGTACGATGGTGGGTTCGAGCTTGGGTTGCCATCCGTCGTGCTAACGCCGCTTTTTCTTCTAACGCCCGAATGGCTGACCATAACGCCCGTTCCACATCATTTCCTTGTTGTTCAAGTAAACTATCAACAGAATAGGCGTGTCCGACATGGCAACGATACCGCAGCACATTTCCCTCTTGTAATTCCCACAAGACCCCCCCACAGTCTGGGCAGGTTAACATCGAGGCAGACCCGGAATGTTTTCCTTGTTCCAAATCCGCTTTATGCTGGGCGACAATTTCACTTTCTTTGGCGATTTCATCCACCATAATCTCTTCCTGCTGAATGGGTGTATCGGTAAGCTGAATCAAAATCGAGGGGATCTCTGCAACCTTTAAAATATGGTCAATTTTCACCCGTTCAATCGCGCTGCGGGGCATTCCTGAAAACAAAGCTTCATCAGGATCTTGTAAGCTGCTACGCAGCTTGATTGTATAATAAAAGATTAAGTATTTTTAGGAATATAACCCCCAATGCCAGCCAAAAATCATCTGTCTAAAGAGCAAAAAAGAAAATTACTTAAAGAAATGAATGAAAATGAAAATGCTCAAATTAGAGAAAGAATATTAATTTTAT
>NZ_JACJSC010000048.1 GCF_014697575.1 Planktothrix sp. FACHB-1365
TGAAGGTGATGGTTGTGTCTTCGTCGGCGGTTTTACTAATATCCGTTACAACGGGAGGGTCGTTGACTGGGGTAATTTTCAGGTTGACTGTAGCATCATTAACAGCATATTTCTCCCCATCATAACCCTTCCATTTAAAACTACTATCCCCACTGGAGTTAGGGGTAGGGACAAAGGTAATTTTATCGAGGTTAGCTAGAGTAATAACATCCTCTGCTTTAATATCAACGCCATTGAGTTTGAGTGTTCCTCCTGTGGGGAGGGAGGTGATTTTTATTTGGGTGAGACTATTATTTTCGGGGTCAGTATATTTATCCGTAAAGTCAGCGACGGTGAAGGTGATGGTTGTGTCTTCGTCGGCGGTTTTACTAATATCCGTTACAACGGGGGGGTCGTTGACTGGGGTAATTTTTAGGTGAACAGTGGCGGGATTATCTGCATATTTATCCCCATCAGAACCATTCCATTTAAAACTACTATCCCCATTAAAATTCAAGTTAGGGACAAAGGTAATTTTATCTAGTTGAGCGACAGGTATTTTTTGGTCTTTGGTAATATCAATACCGTTGAGTTTGAGTGTCCCTCCTGTGGGGAGGGAGGTGATTTGGATTTCGGTGAGGTTATCGTTATCAACGTCGCTAAATTTAGATGTAAAGTCGGTGACTGTGAAGTTGATGGTCTGCTCTTCGTCAACGGCGGTTTTATTAATATCAGTTACAACTGGGGGGTTGTTAGCATCATCATTTTTAATAATTCCTGTTGCAGTAATACTACTCCCTAACGCAGCATTAGTAGGATCGGAAAGTGTAACTGTAAAGTTCTCATTACTTTCTGGAATTAAATCTCCATTAACAATTACAGTAATTGTTTTGCTCGTTTCTCCTGGTAGAAAAGTTATAGTCCCGTCGTTGTCTACATAGTCGCCATTCCCAACGGTAGCTGTACCATCATTAGTGTTGTAATTAACAGTGACCGGGACAAAACTGGGGTCGTCTAAGGTAACAGTATATTCATAAGTTGTCGTTGTACTCCCTTCTGCCTTAGTGATAAGCGCTGGACTAATATTAACTGTATTATTAAATCTAACATTACTCAGTAAAGCAATCCCATGAGAGGCAGGATTATTAGGTGCAAGAGGGCCGTCCCCAAAAGTAATTTCAAATTTGTCAACGGGCTGGTTAAAAAAAACTATAACATTACCATTCTTTGCATTGCCACCTTTGTTGTCTGAAGGAGCTGTACCTGTTACTGTATTGCCAGAAATGGTATAACTGGGTGAAGCAACTGCACTACTAATTTGAGGTGAAACGGATGTGCTTTCATAAAAACCTTGAATCACAACTTCATCTTGCCAAACTTTAGAATCAATAAAATCTACGTCATACATTTCAAAGTTTAAATAATTAACCGGTGTGTTTAATTTGACAGTTAATTTCACATTATCACTCTTAGAAACCGGGTCAATTTGAAAATAGAGATAGCTTGGAGTTGTTAAGTAACCACCGTTAAAAGTTGTGTTATCTTCTTTAGGAGTGCTGTTATTCCAGGCTATACCTGAAGTGGCTGTAACCTGCATTGTCATATCAACGCCACTACCATCAATATTGGAGAAAATGATAGGGCCGAAAGTACCGGCTGGCCAATCAATTCCAGAAAGACTCCAATCTAACTGCGCTAGAATACCGCTATAAGCATCTATTACTTCAGGGGTAACACTCAAAGACGTATTAATAGAACCGACATTAACTTCTAAATCCCAATTTCCTCCTAAGCTGGCACTACCTGTTAAGTCATTAGAAGCGGCAATATCAGCCCCAGTGAGTTGGGATAAATTGGTAACGAAAGATTGTCCTAAACTTCCCGAAGCAACATTACATCCATATAATAAAATATCTGCATCGGCAGTTAATTGGGTTTGCCATTGCTGGAATTGTGCAGTATATTGATTTAAGGTTTGATTATCTAAAATTGTATTGCCTAATTGGATACTTCCTGAACTTCCATGAGCAATAATTTGTAGAGAGTCAATATTTTTAAAATTTGATAAAAGGGAAGTAATTTGATGAATTCCGTCTTGATTTGGGTCAAGAACTACTACCTCTGCGTTGGGATCAATACCTTGTAGTAATGTTTCGTAATTCTCAACTTGAGAATCAATAACAACAAGAGTTTGATGAGAATTTTGGATGAAATTATTATTAGATGACATATCCTGATTTCCTTAGATTTAGATACACTCTGAGAACGTTTAATAAATGGGGTTATACCAGATACAGTTAGTAGTATCTTAGATAACCCAATCAGTTTTTGGGGGATTTATCATAATCTATTCTAACGGCAATTTCTATCGCAAAAAAAACTTTTGCTCATCAGAATATTAGAGATTATACTGATCAATCCCTCTTAAAGATGGGTTTTTGCTTTAAAAAGCATTGGGGAGCAAATCCAAAAATATTCATCACTACTTTTGAAAATCATCAAACAAGTAGCAAGGCTTTTAAAACTAGATTTGTGCAGAAATATACACAATTAAAACAATGCTCTTTCATAGAAAAAATTAATTTTTTTATACAAAAAGCTAGATTTCTGGAAAACTGATGATCTAGTTTGTATTTGAGATGCACTGATACACTATTATGATGCTTTTGACCCTGAATTAAAACTGTGTATCACAAATTATACCTATGCTTAAGTATAAATGCGGAGATTTGAAAAAATCACTCTGTATATGTCAGATTTAAAATTGTCCTATTAATAGTTGACAAAATACTATCAATGTAGTATAAAGCCTTTTTGAATCCAATTTATTAAATCTGGGAACCAAATGCCTCCCCACAAGGGTTATAGACCTATTAACTTGTTGTAGAGAAGCGATAGATGAGTGGAGAAATATTAAGAATAATCCATTGAGGTTCTAATTTCTATGACCCTGTTTTAAAACTATCATCCGAGTTAATACGGATATATTGCTCAAAAATCCCACTCTCCCAGTTTGTTGGGTGTACTCGCTGGAAAATACTGGGGTAAATCGTAACGTTCCGGGTGGGCAATCAGCTAGAGAAAATGGACGACAACGAAACATCAGGTTATCTTAAAAGGAGTGGCATCCCGTGAAGCGTCAACATCCCTCAAGCAATTGAGTTAATTTTGTTTTAGGAAATCCCTGGCGTAGAACAGCAAGGTGGATGTCAACTAGCATAAAATAATATAGACCTTCTTGGCTAAGAGCGACCTTACGGATGTCTCTAATTTCATCTCAACATAACTTAACAAAAAGTAAACGTTCCTCTGGCATTGTCTTGCCTATGTTTGATCGTCTAAGCATTCGGCAAAAAATTGGCTGGGGTTATGGATTAGTGATTGGGGTAGTTTTGGTTGGCGTAACCACAGCATTTTTAATGGAAACCGCTTCTCAAAAACCTCTGCGAACCCAATTGCAAATTGATCAGGAGAAAGCAACGGTTCTTGATGGACTCAGCCAAAGTCTTCTACAGTTAAAACATAATCAAGATAATTTAGTCCAATTCCTCAGCAATGGCCAGGATATAGAAAAAGTTGAACGAGGGGTTTCTGCCTTGCGTTCCACTCTTTTTGTGATGAATAATCAGCTTCAACAACTTCAAAATATTCCTGAAACTACAGATAACGAGGTTCAACAAGATTATCTACTATTACAAGACTTAACTCAACGCTATAAAGAACGGTTAAATAACTACTCATCCCCGTTTGAAAAACTCATTCAAATCACAGAAAGACCTAACCTTAATCCTAAAATTTTGCAATCCGTTCAAAAATCTTTGATTGATTTGAATCAAAGTACCGGAATTACCCAAGTTTATCCCCTTTATTCAGAAACAACTCAACTTGAAAATAGATTTCGGAAACGAGCCGAAAATGCAATTCAAGCTTATGATAAAATCGGTATTTTAAGCAATAAAATTATTATCGTTACTTTATTAATATCTGGGGGATTAGCAATCATATTAGCCATTGGTATTGGTCGCATGATTGCCTTTCCTTTGGAGACAATGATTAAAGTCGCAGAGCAGGTGAGTGAAGAATCGGATTTTGCCTTACAAGCTCCCGTGACCAGTTCCGATGAATTGGGAGCATTAACATTATCTTTAAATCATTTAATTCAACGGGTTGCTGAGTATACGGAAGAATTACAAAAAGCCAAAATGGCGGCGGAAGCTGCCAACCGTTCTAAGAGTGTCTTTTTAGCCAATATGAGTCATGAATTACGAACCCCTTTAAATGCGATTATTGGCTATAGTGAAATGCTTCATGATGAATCTGAAGATTTGGGATATACAGACTTTTTACCTGACCTAGAACGAATTCAAACCGCCGGAAAACATCTGCGGGATATGATTAGTGATATTTTAGATATTTCTAAAATTGAAGCGGGTCATGTCACCCTCTATTTAGAAAATTTCCCCGTTGATAAATTGGTAGAAGATGTGATTACAACGGCTAAACCCTTAGCCGAAAAAAATAATAATGTTTTGAAAGTTAAGGCTAAATCTAACATTGGAACGATGTATGCGGATATGCCAAAAGTTCGACAAATTTTGTTAAATTTACTGAGCAATGCTTCTAAATTTACTGAAAAAGGAACAATTTATTTAATTATTGAACGAACTCAGGAAAAACCTCCTATTTCAGAAGATGATGAGTTAATGTATGGATTGGTTGCTAACTCCCCTCAATATTTGGTGTTTCGCGTTCGAGATACCGGAATTGGGATGACAGAAGAACAATTACAACAGATTTTTAAACCGTTTATTCAAGCGGATGCTTCTACAACAAAACGTTTTGGGGGAACGGGTTTAGGACTAGCTATTAGTCAGCGTTTATGCCAAATTTTGGGGGGAGTGATTACGGTAGAAAGTCAAATTAATAAAGGTTCTATTTTTAGTGTTTGGCTACCCGTTCATGTCAAAGGATAAACAACTATAGCAAGTCTAAATGGATTGTACTCTCATCATCATGGCTGATGATTAATCCTAAAAAATGGAGATAAATCCCCCTGTAGGGGCGAGGTTACCTCGCCCCTACGATGTAGAGATTACCGAGATAAAATTCGAGAAAATCCATTAAGTATTGTAGGTTCTTTCTACTTCTCCTTGTCTTTCGGCGTGCTTGGCAATCACCCAAACCGCATGAATTGAACCGGGTAGCCAACCTAACAGGGTAAGCAGAATATTAAATAACAGTGCTGAACTAAACCCAACTGTTAAATAAACCCCAAGAGGTGGCAAAAGAATTCCTAAGATAACTTGTAATAATCTCATCAGAATTGGTTTCCATAGCAACTACCTTATGCTTTTATTTTTAATTTAAACCCTTAGATTTACATCTTTCTAAAGGACGATTCAGGTCTGGGAGATGAAAATGATTGACGATAACGAATCTATCTATCTATAGAGGTCAATCATTACTGTTTTTAACTAAGGTTAAAAGTAAAATTTGTTAGATTTGTAAAAAATTGAGGAAAATTTATGATGGCATCGTTATTGACTTTGGTAGCAACGGCTCTAAGTTTATTAATTGTTGATCTTGTTGTTCCTGGGGTAAATCTAGCCACATTTCCGGCGGCTTTAATTGCGGCGGCGGCAATTGGTGGGGTGAATGCTTTTGTTAAGCCTGTAATCTCAACATTATCTCTTCCCCTGAATTTTTTAAGCTTGGGTGCTTTTTCCTTTGTTGTTAATGGTTTGTGTTTCTGGTTGGCTTCTGTATTAGTCCCTGGATTTCAGGTGTATGGTTTCTTGGGCTTTATTTTAGGCCCTGTAATTTTATCAGCCGTTAATACTTTCTTGAATAGTTATTTTGTGGAGAAATATCCCCAACAATTTAATGCTCAAGAACCCTTAACTAAATAAGTGGTATCTATAGTAAGTCTAAATCAATTGTACAACTGTTTTAATCCCAATTGATCGTAGGGGCGAGGCGTGCCTCGCCCCGAACTGCAAATCCAAGTATTTTTTAGTATTAATAATCAAGTTGACCATTTTATACAATTCCTTTAGACTTGCTATATATCTGATATTCAGTTCAATCCACTTCAATGCGCTTATAAATGGCTTTTACCGCCATATAAATTCCGTAAGCAACTAAACCTAAAGCGACTAAAGTTAATAGGAATTTACCAAAAGGTTGTTGTCTTAAGGTTTGTAAAGCTCCATCAATCCCTTTGACTTCATTGGGATTAGTAAAACGAGCGGCTTGAATCAAGAAAAAGCCAATAATAACAAAAACAATCCCTCTCGCAAAAATCCCTAATCGGCAAATATTAATTAATAAGTTTTGCTTTTTGGCTTCTAAATTCCTTAAATCTAGCTCTTGAGTAAACTTAGTTTTATAGGCTTTATAAAACATATAAAACCCTAAGCCAATAATGAATGCTCCTAGGGTGGCAACTAGCCCATTTCCCCAAGGTTGAGCGAGTACAAACGCTGTCCAATCTTGTTGGGAATTTCCGCCTCCGGTGGCTGCACCCATGACTAAACGAGCCGATGTTAAGGCTAATCCCGCATAAATTAATCCGCTTATCGCATAACCTAAACGGCTGAAAATTCCTTTGGCATCGCTGCCTTTATGTTCAGGATCTTGAATACATTCAATCCATCGCCATAGGGCATATCCGATTAATCCAATCGTGATTAATACTAATAGAAATTGTCCAAAAGGTTGGGTTGCAATTGTCTGTAAGGCTCCCGTGGTATCTGTTGTTTGTCCGCCCAAACCAAAGGCAGCCATTAGGGCTAACACTCCAATTAATCCATAAACAAAGCCTTTGGTTATATACCCTAATCGGGCTAAACGTTCTATCCAAGTTGAACGATTTGCCGTGACAGTATAGGAAGGTCGATTAGAACTCATAACGTCCTTCAAATTAGATTTGATCTTTCTAATTTAACGAACCCTTCCTAATTTCTACCTCTATCGGAGGATAGTTTGATTTCGGGTATCTAAAAATTTTAACTGTTGATAGAGCATCGTAATTTTAGGAACATCAACACCCTGAGCAATAGCAGCTTGTAAAGGATTTCCAACAATAGCTTCCAGTTCTAAAGGACGATGAGCGTCATAATCTAACTTCATACTGGTTAAATAAGGCTTCATTTTATCCGTATGATCGAGCATCAATTCAATATAATTTTTAGGAAGATGGCGATTATAACTAGAAGCAATTGCAACGACTTCTCCCATTAATTCTGCTGCTAAAAGACGAGTTTCTGGGTTTGTCATGATTTCATCGGTTCTGGCATCTAACACCACTGAAAGACCATTATAAGGAATATTCCAAACTAATTTTTTCCATCGAGATAACATTAAATCTTCACTCAATTCAATCGGGATTTGAGCTCGTTGGAAATCCACTGCAATCTCCTGCATTCGCTCAGAAATTCCGCCGGGTTGATATTGATCTTGATATTCTCCTAAATGAACGGCACTATAATCAATATGCTGAATATGTCCAGGCCCGACTTTATTAGAACAAATAAAACAAAGTCCCCCCATTACTCGTTTTTCCCCAACGATTTCAGCAATTTGAGGTTCAACATTGAGTCCATTTTGTAAGAGTAAAACAACTCCATCGGGTTTAACAATGGGTGGCAATAATTGAGGTAATAAATAATTGTGAGTCGTTTTTAAAGTAATAATCACAACATCACAGGGAGGCATTTGATGAACATCATTATAGGCCTGAACTTGGGGCAGGGTAAAATTCCCCTCTAAAGAGTCAATTTTTAAGCCTTGTGTACGGACAAATTCATAATCTCGATTTAGGAGAAAATGAACTTCCAGACCCGCTTTTTGCAGTTTCGCACCGTAGAATCCTCCGACTGCACCTGTACCAATAATTGCATAGCTTCGAGTTACCATAACCTTAAAAAATACTCCTAAATTTAACGAGGTTTACAATAAAAAATTGACCAAGTTTCATTGATTTTTTTAGGATGACCTGGCTCTATTGTGCCTTGATTAATATCATAAACAATATATTGCTCTTCTTTAAATAAAAAGGCTTTTTGATCATGAAGCGTTACGGCTGCATCAATCCCTTCCGTAAATTTCAAAGGCCATTCTTTTCCTAATCCGTCTTTAATCTTTTTGGGATAACCTCGATCTGTCATTTCTTTATAAATATCATATTGTATATATTCATCCCCTTTAAAAAAATAAGCTTTTCCATTATTCCATAAAACAGCCGCATCAATTCCCTGATAAAAATGACTAGGCCATCCTAACCAATTCCCACTATTTAATTTTTGAGGATAACCCGGTTCTACCCGATTTTGATATAAATCAAAGCGAATATATTCATTTTCTTTAAAGAAAAAGGCTTTGCCGTTATTCCAAAGTAAACCAGCATCAATTCCGTGATGAAAGGACTCTGGAAAACTAGCTCCGATTCCCTGTTGAATTTTTTTAGGGTATCCTGATTCAATACAGTGGTGAGCTAAATTATAATTAATATACTGATTGCCTTTGAAAAAATAAGCATTTCCATCTCGCCAAATTACAACTGTATCTAAATCCGCCATTAAAAACCGAGCTTTTCCCAAATCTAACCAATTAAGAATTTCTGCTGGTAAAGGTTTGCGTTGACGATTTTTCGGATCAATACAGATATGTTTCGTTGATCCTTGAGCAATTAATTGATCAGAAGATTTCAATACAATTCTATACTTAATTCTGAAAGAAGTTTCATTAATCAATTCAGGGGTTGACTCAATCCAAATCTGATCTCCACAATATAAAGGAAAGCGGAAATCAACTGTGGCATGAACAACAGGAATGGCAGAATCAGGATTAATAAAAAATTTTTTAAGATCAATTTCAGCCGTTGTTAGAGAGGCTTCATAAGCTTCATGACACATCGCCAAAATATTTGTAAAATAAACCACACCCGCAGCATCCGTATCTTGAAAACGAACGATTCGACTGTAGATATAAGTCATTTTATCCCCTCATTTCAAACCTAAATTTTTAAAAGTTAAATTTTGTAAAAATACCATGAGGTGGGCAATGCCCACCTACTCAATTCTATTTCTTTTTCTCTAATTGTATCATCCTTTATTTTTGATCAACATAACATCAATAATGTTATTTGCCATGCTTTCAGAAATCTCTAAGACATTAAAGAGATTATCGAGCAAGGCATCTTCTTCTTCTGTAATTTCTCCATCGGCTAAGGTAATATCTGTAACAACAGCAAAAGCCGTTTCTCTCAATTCTTTAGGCAATTTTTCCACGGCTGCTTTTAATAATACATCCGATCCTTGTTCTTGTAATTGATTCAGGAGTTGATCAATCATGGCTCGCATTTTCTCCCCGGAATAATCACTGAAAAGCTGCATTCGTGAAAACGTTGTTGTTATCGCTTGGGACTCACTTCCGGTAATATAACCATCGGCTGCTACTGCAATTAATGAGATTGCAGCAAAAGCTTCCGCAGAATTCAGTTCAATGGGACTTGGCATTGTTAAAACCTCCTGACTAATTTGGAATTGAAGCAGATTTTTCCCACGCTTATGATGACACTATCTGCTGATTTTTTCCAATTTATTTTCTGAAAATTGCTAATTCAGCCGTTAAAAAGTCAATAAATTGTCGTGCCGTCCTTCCAGATCGACCATTATGACGAGTGGCCCATTGTAAGGCTCGAAACTGCAACTCTTCAGGACTGATCTCAATTCCTCCTTGATCAGCTAAATGTTTGACAATATTCAAATAAGTATTTTGATCCGCAGGTTCAAAGGTTAAGGTTAAACCAAAGCGATCGCTAAAGGATAATTTTTCCTGTACCGTATCCCAAACATGAACTTCATCCTGATCTTTGGGAGATGGTCGATCTTCAAAATATTCTCGGACTAAATGACGACGGTTAGAGGTTGCATAAACCACAACATTTTGAGGACGGGCTGTTAAATTTCCTTCTAATACAACTTTCAAGGCTTTAAAGGCATCGTCATCTTCTTCAAAGGATAAATCATCGACAAAAATAATAAATTTTTGGGGTACACCTTGCAACTGTTCAACCACAAGAGATAAATCTTTTAAATCTGATTTTGCAACTTCAATTAATTTTAAATTTTGATCCCTATACTGATGTAATAATGCCTTGATCAAAGAAGATTTACCCGCACCTCGACTTCCATATAATAAAACATTTAAGGCGGGATATCCGGCTAATAAAATTTCTGTATTTTTTAACAGCATATCCCGTTGAGTTTCATAACCGACTAACTGGTTTAAATGGACAGGATCGGGATTTAAAATTTTAATAAATTGTTTCTGTTGCCAACGAAATGCAGAGGCACTGGCAAATAAACCCGTCCCAAATTTATGATAATGATTAGCTAAACTTTCTACGACATCTGACCAATTTTCTAAGGTTGAAAACTGATTTTTTAGGGGTAATTCTTCAATTCTATCTAACTGTTCGGGTTGGGGTTGCCAAATTGTCGGATTTTCGGATAATTGGGCAATACTTCTTAACCACTGACTCAATTTTTCACTATTACATTGATAGAGGGTTTGTAATGTTTTTAAATCTTGTTTTGTTGCTTCAATTAAGGACGGGGATAATTGATTAAAGGAGATTTGCTGCGCTTGTTGACTAAAGGGATTATCAGCGCGTAAAATTTGGGTAATTAAATAGTCTTGCCAAGTTTGTCGATGTTTAGCTTGAACTTGAAACCAAATTCCATAGGCTTTTAAACAATTTAAAATACTAGATTCACCGTGATGAAAGGCTTCTAAAAGGCTTAAAAACCCCTGCCCAATTTCATCATTTAAAACTTCTTGATATAATAATAAAGATGCAGCCTGACGTTGCAAAAAGCGTACCTGAGAGATAATTTGACTATTCAGAGAAGACATAGGAACAAGTTGACAATTTTTATCTTACATTTTACCAAAATTGGGCTGATTCAGAAACTCTTTTTTTCCCAGAAGCTGGGTTTCTATAATTAACAAGCTCTATATAAATTTTTACAACGTTAAAGTTTAACTTTTGATACAATTAGAACAAATGTTAATCCAGTTAGCCCCTAACGTTGTATAAAAGAACTTTGTAATGATTGGATGAACAGGAGTTATGATGAGTTTAGGGGTAATTGCTGCGATCGCTTACGGCTTATTAGCGATTATCGGTGGCATTGTTGGTTATACTAAAGCTAAAAGTAAAATTTCTCTGTTTGCAGGTTGTACCACTGGTTTATTACTGGTTTTAGGTGGAATTCTTCAGATTCAAGGGTTAACCTGGGGATTAATTTTCTCCATTGTTCTGTCGGTTTTTCTGATCATTACTTTTATTTCCCGTTTATTCAAAACCCGTAAATTCATGCCTTCTGGATTAATGATTATTGCTGGATTTGTTGCCTTGGCTTTGATGGGATATCAAATGCAAATTCTTTGAAATTAGGGAATAGGGAATAGGGAATAGGGAATAGGGAATCAAGCTATAATTATGATTATAAATCAACCTTTTTCTGGATATACACTGCCTGTTTTTGCTTGTGCTGCGGCTGTAGCTGCATTGCAATATTTACAACAAAAAAATCAGTTCATTCAGCAAGTTTCCATTGATTTAGTCGATCCGGCGGAAACCGTTAATATCCCCATTGAACAAATTGCGCTTTTAACCGAAAATTCTGCTTTAGCAATTACTCGTTCTGATCCCGGAGATAATTTAGATTTAACCCGAAATACGCCCATTTGGGCAAGGGTAGAATGGGTGAATCATTTACCCCTACCTTTGTCTTTTCAAGCTAGAGGAGATCAACTTTCGGATGCTATTTTTATTCAAGGCGGAGAAGGAATTGGCTATCATGAAAAAACCGGACAAACCGCCATCTATCGGTATGCAAAACTTTTATTATTAGCCAATCTTGAGAAATTACTAAAACCCAACGAAAAAATTTTAATCACCTTTATTTTACCCGAAGGGAAACAACTGGCAACCCGCACTTCTAATGCTGCTTTTGGAATTGTTGAAGGCTTATCGTTATTGGGAACAACCGGAATTTCTCAAGCCTTAACTGTTCCTGAACAATTAGAACACTATCAAGCGCAATTACAAGAAAAAGCGACAGAATTTGATTGTTTAGTTTTTTGTATTGGTGAAAATGGATTAGATTTTGCTCAGAAAATCGGAATTCCCCCTCAACAAATCGTAAAAACAGCCAATTGGTTAGGATCAATGTTAGTGTCCGCCGCCTTAGCTGGAATTCAATCCATTTTATTATTAGGTTATCATGGCAAATTAATCAAATTAGCAGGGGGAATTTTCCACACCCATCATCATCTAGCCGATGGCCGATTAGAAATATTAACCGCCTATTGTGCCAATGCTGGACTCCCTACCGCAAATCTTCAACAAATTTTTAACAGTACAACGGCGGAGGATGCCTTACAATATCTGCGAGAATTAGAGGTAATACAGGGGGAAAATTACGTCAATCAAGTTTATGGAGCGATCGCAACCGCGATTGATCACCGATCCCAAGCTTATATTTACACCCACTGCGAAAAAAATGTCAAGGTAGGTTCCCTAATGTTCGACCGTAAGCGTAAAATTATCATCAGAAGTGAAATCGCTGATACAATTTTAGAACAAATTTGCTATTCTAATCAGAATCACTCTTGAAGGCTGTTGTCAAGATTTGTCCATCCTGATGCCTAACCGCTAATTCAGGATCTCTAAATCTATAATGATGTGATTCGTCCTTGAAAACCTCCTCGATTATGCTTCTCAGTAAGACCAGAGGAGGTCGGGATTTTATAATTGTTAACCTTTGAATTTCTATCCCTTACATTACACTCAATATGTCTCCCCAGACTCAAACTCCAACTCAACCCCAAGATACTAATACTTCAGGCGAAAAATTGAACCGACAAATGATTGTCATTCTTGACTTCGGTTCCCAATATTCCGAATTAATTGCCCGCCGCATTCGGGAAACCGAGGTTTATTCTGAAGTCATCTCCTACCGCACCACCGCCGAACAACTCACAGCCCTAAACCCAAAAGGCATTATCCTCTCAGGTGGCCCCAATTCTGTCTATGATGAAGGAACACCCCAATGTGATCCCAAACTCTGGGAGTTGGGGATTCCCGTTTTAGGGGTTTGTTATGGAATGCAGTTAATGGTAAAACAGCTAGGTGGTGGCGTAGAACGGGCAAAACGCGCCGAATATGGGAAAGCGTCTTTACAGATTGATGACCCAACGGATTTACTCACCAATGTTGAACAGGGTGCAACGATGTGGATGAGTCACGCTGACTCCTGCACACAATTACCCCCTGGATTTGAAGTTTTAGCCCATACTGATAATACCCCCTGCGCCGCCATTGCTGACCATGAAAGACATTTATATGGCGTCCAATTCCATCCTGAAGTGGTTCATTCCATTGGGGGTCAAGCCTTAATTCGCAATTTTGTTTATCATATTTGTCGCTGTCAACCGACTTGGACAATGGAAGCTTTTGTTGAAGAATCCATTCGAGAAATTCGCGCGCGAGTCGGAGATAAACGGGTATTATTAGCACTTTCTGGCGGCGTTGATTCTTCAACTTTAGCCTTTTTACTCCACCGTGCCATTGGCGATAATTTAACCTGTATGTTTATCGACCAAGGGTTTATGCGGAAATTAGAACCTGAACGATTAGTCAAATTATTTCATGAACAATTTCACATTCCGGTTCAATATGTGAACGCCCGTGAACGCTTCTTAAAACAACTTGAAGGTGTTACTGACCCCGAAGAAAAACGTAAACGCATTGGTCGAGAATTTATTCGAGTTTTTGAGGAAGAATCGACTCGTTTAGGGCCCTTTGATTATTTAGCTCAAGGAACATTATATCCTGATGTGATTGAATCGGCTGATACTAATGTTGATCCCAAAACCGGAGAACGGGTTGCGGTTAAAATTAAAAGCCATCACAATGTCGGAGGATTACCTAAAGATTTACGGTTTAAATTAGTAGAACCCCTGCGAAAACTGTTTAAAGATGAAGTTAGAAAAGTGGGGCGTTCTATTGGTTTACCCGAAGAAATTGTCCGACGTCATCCCTTTCCTGGCCCTGGTTTAGCGATTCGGATATTAGGAGAAGTCACGGCTGAAAAGTTAAATATTCTCCGAGATGCGGATTTAATTGTGCGGGAAGAAATCAATAAACAAGGGGTTTATCACGATTATTGGCAAGCTTTTGCAGTCTTGCTTCCGGTGCGAAGCGTTGGGGTGATGGGAGATCATCGCACCTATGCTTATCCGATTGTTCTACGATTTGTTAGTAGTGAAGATGGGATGACGGCCGATTGGTCACGGGTTCCCTATGATTTATTAGAACAGATTTCTAATCGGATTGTCAATGAAGTTCGCGGCGTGAACCGGGTGGTTTATGATATTACGTCTAAGCCGCCTGGAACCATCGAATGGGAATAGAATTTTTTAAGTCAAATTCCCCATCAACAATTGTAGAGACGCGCCTTCAATAACCGTAGAGACGCGCCATGGCGCGTCTCTACAAGGGCTTTTTTTTAACCAGAGTGAATTTTAACCAGAGTTAATATGAAACCACCAGTTTGTCTAATCACCGGAGGGAGTTCTGGAATTGGTTTAAGCACCGCATTAGAACTCACTAAACAAGGATATCATGTCTTGATTGCTTGTCGTTCAGAACGCAAAGCAAATCAAGCCATTGATTATATTGAAAACCGCACAAATCAGGGAAAAGTTGAATTTTTACCGTTAGATTTAGCTTCATTAGATTCAATTCGTTGCTGTGTTGATATCTTTGAAAAACGCCAGCTTCCGTTAAATTTATTAATTAATAATGCAGGTATTTTTAATCAATCAGGAACCACAAAAGAAGGATTTGAATTAATTTGGGGAACCAATTATTTAGGACATTTTTTATTAACCTATTTATTATTAGATAAACTCAAATCCTCAGAATCCAGCCAAATATTATTTATTGGTTCTGATTTAGCTTTATGGTCAAAAAATCTGGATTGGAAACGATGGGTGAAAAAAACACCCTTGAACTTCCTCAAATTATATGCAGATTCTAAAATGTGTTTATTACTCTTGATGCGGTATCTTCTACAACATCAATTGCATGAAACCTCCATCAGAGTCAATACATTTCATCCGGGTTTTGTCCAATCTAATATTACCATTTGGCATCAGTTAAGCCGTTTTTTAAAGATTGGTAATTCTCCTGAAAAGATTAGTAAAAATATTATTAAATTTTTAAGTAATCCTAAATATCATTCAGTTCAATGTCAATTCTTAAATCGAAATCTTCAACCGATGCCCTTAACGGATATTAGCACAAATGATAATTTAGCTAGTCAAATTTGGGAAAAAAGTTTATTTTGGACAGGATTATCGAATCCAATTCTACAAACTCCCATTCAATATAACCCTGAAGATAGCATCTGGGGGCCTTATTCTTTAAATTTAACCGAAACTGAACTCAAAGACATTCAGAAACAGATTTTTAAAACCGTTTTACCCCGTTCTCCTATTCCAATATTGTTTAATAGCTGTCAATTTATTAAAACCGGAAATTTTGGCTCATTAATATTATTACTCATTCAAGGATTAAAACGAGAATTTCACATGGAACGCCATTTGGATTCTCCTATTATTTTTGAACTTTGCAAAAATCCCCATTTACTCGAAAAAGTTCGGGAATATTTAGGCGAATCTCTGTTTCTGTGGCGTTCTGAATTATGGGTAAATTATCCCGCACAACAATTAATTCCCCTTTGGCATCAAGACCGATATCCTCAGTTATTAACACAAACGGGAAAAACCCTCCATGTTTATATTGCTTTAACGGAAGTAAATGCGGGCAATGGATTTCAATATTTACCTAAACAATATAACTCATTATGTTCAGTTAAAATGAATGATCCCTTTAGCGGAAATCCTTTCTTTGAAGTCAATAAAGATGTCGAACAATTGGCATTACCTGTTTGTTTAAAACCCGGAGAATTTATCTTTTTTACTGATGATTTAATTCATCGTTCGATTTGTAATATCAGTGGTCAAGTTCGCCTCTCCTTAACCCTCCGTTTTGCCGAATCTAGTGTTAAAATGTGTAAAAGTTATAGTTCTCACCTCCAATCTCCCATTGTATTTTTGTGACATTTTATGGAGATTTGCGATCAGGAGTTGAATCCAACTAAAATTCTAGTGTAGAAGACTCAACAAATCAATTGCAATGGATTATAAAACCGCTTATAGCTTTTTAATCGATCAAGGAATGGCCTTAGAGACGCAAAAAAACCCCGATGCGTTTTTAATGCGTTTAAAACAGGGTCAACCCCCCATCCCCGGTCAGGTGACAGCCATTTTATTAGCGTTAAAAATTGCCTATGATACGCTAAAAGAAACGTCAACCTTTGAAAAAAATTTCGTGTTGGCGTTACATGAATTAGCAATGCAAAGTCATCAACAATTTGCATCCGGTCGTAACCGAGGTGTTGAATGGCCTCCTTTATTACAAGAAGATTTACACCGCATTGCTCTAGGGGTTAAAAGTATTTTTTCCGGTTACTGGTTGGTGGAAAAATAGGAAAAAAGGTGTTGGCTGTTAACTGTCAACCGTGATCATCAATTCTGAGGAATTTAACGGATTTTTCAGTCAACAGTCAACAGTTAGCAGTCAACAATAGACTGAAATATCTTCTCCACATTCATCCGCCAAATAACATAACGCCTGAAACCGGAGAGAAACTAATTCCTCATAGAAAGGATTGAGTTTACACAAAGGCGGAATGTGGAACAGAACACGACCAAATACTTTAATATCTCGTTCAAACGGACATTGAGCGGGGATGAGTTGACACAAGCGATGAGCGAATTTCGAGTCTTGGATTTTAATGCTTTCGAGCCAGTGACGAATGGGGCGCAGAGGAGCAAATCGAGGTTTGGAGGGGAAGGGGTCAAAGGAGCCAGATTGAGAAATGGGGGCAGATTCAACGGGAGTTGTTCCGCGACTAACAAGAGTTAGATAAGACATGGTACAATCAGTAAAATTCATCGTTCTCATTCGGAGTAAAACCGAAGTGTAGACAACTCTCTATAGAGAGTCTACGAATTGTTGGTTTAAGTTTCCGTACAAGGTTCGCTAACCCGTACAGAACCTCAGAAAATAAAGGATTCAAAACAGAAGCAACAGAATTTCTGGCCAGAGTTGAGCGTTGGTGAACTGTGTTTGTCCTTCTTCCCATAATCATGCCCTAAATTTTCAGAGTTTTCCCATAAGTTTTATTTAAAGTATAGATTTTACCTATAAAAAATATAAATAATACTTATCGTTCATGGGTTGACAAATCTGTTATAATATGCGCTATTTTACAGGGCTAGACTGACCGGAAACCCAAATCTGATTAAATCCTATTGATTTTTGAAAAGATTCAATTAACTTGAAGGGTAGAAAATTTCCACTTCAGGAGTTAGTAATATAACTGAATTTTAGAGAGAATTTAAGTTAAACGGTGAACTACAGATTTCAATTAAACCATTCCTGAAAATAAAAATATTTTTTCTACTCTTGGCAGTTCAATTTTAGATCGAATATAATAGGCTGACGACGATCTCAAGCTAAGGTTATTATCAATTTTTATCATTAATTGTTGCAAATAACCTTCCCAGTCAGTTAATTAATAACTGGCATAATTTATCTTGTTTAAACCCGGAGAAAAAAAATGAATTACTTTACAGTTGTCATGAATTTATTACGAGAACGACAACAATTTTTAGATGATATCAAAAAAGGAGTGAAGCTTAAACCAAAACTGATCGGGTTATTAATTTCTAGCACCGTATTTTTTGGAATTTATGGGGCAATTATTGGTTCATCAAGTAGTCCCTTACAGGCGTTAGTTTCAGCGATTAAGTTACCTGCACTCTATTTATTAACGTTAGTCATTTGTTTCCCAACGTTATACTTTTTTAATGTCATGTTTGGGTCAAAACGTACCTTTGAACAATATTTAACGCTATTAATGACCGCCATGGCGATGATTAGTGTTCTCATGTTTGGGTTTGCACCCGTCTCCTTATTCTTTTTATTAAGTACAAAAGATTATGATTTTTTTCTATTATTAAATGTGCTGATTATGACAATTACAGGAGGATTAGGGATACAATTTTTCTATCAAGGAATGCAATATTTATTTTTAGAAGATCCTGAAGGAAAAGACCTCCGGCTGAATATTTTACGATTTTGGTTGGGTTTATATGCGTTTGTTGGAACTCAACTGGGTTGGACATTACGGCCTTTTTTTGGTTCCCCTGGAATGCCATTTCAACTCTTGAGAGATCGAGAAAGTAATTTTTATGTCAGTTTATTGAATTCTATTGGTTCTTTGTTAGGATTAAATTAATGAATCAGCATGATTTAGAGGATTTAAAAATTCCCGAACCTGAGTTAGAAGAATTGTCGGGAATTTCCCCCGGAGATGTATTAATTTGCAATCTATATCGGCTTAAAAATTGGCGAGATCACAAGCAAATTATTTCTATCATTCTAAACCAAATTTTAATTGTTGGCTTAACTTTAGTTTTTTCTCTCCCCCTAGCATTAATCATCTCTCGAAAAACAACCTATTCTTCCCAAGATATCCATTTATTCACTCAGGTTTTTGGTATTACATTAACCCTGTCTGTTCTATTAACCGTGAGTTGGAATTTATACATGATCACGAAGACAAAACCCTTAACCCAGTTAACGAGTTTATTAGAAGAAGTGAATAAATATAATGATGTGATTAAAGCGGTTGAGATTTTAGATCAATTGGTCGCTGTTGGTAATTTAAGGGGAGATATTATCAATCGAAAAGAGGTAATTAAAGCTTTACAAATTACACATGATAGTTTAGTGAGTGCGTTAAAAACCGAACGAATTTTGCGAGAACATCAAGATTTTATTGGTCGTCGTTATGAATTATTTGCCAATTTAGAAAATAATTTATCAGCGTTGATGGCGTTGGATGTCACGAATCAAGCAAGTGAATATGGACGGTTATTAAATGAAACCTTAGAAATTGGGATGAGTGTACATCAAGAAGTGAGGAACTTAAAATAAACTCATTTGTAGGCTGAGTTGAGAAACTTCACCTAACCTACAAATTTCTGATTAATATTTACAATCTGTTAAATAATCTGACCACACATAACCTTCTAATGGTTTAACAATTTTTGTCCATTTTTCTCCTTCACTTCCATCCGTTACTCCTAACGCCACAATCGTTCCATTTTTAAGGTTTCCTATCACTTTTCCATTGGGTTTTTGTCGAACGTTTAAGGGTGTACCTGTGGGGTCAGCAACGGTACAATATCCAATGGGAGTTTGTACCAATTGTAATGAATCAGAAGTCTCAGAAATCGTTGAACGAGATTGAATCGCTGTATTAGCAGGTGTAGCTTGGGTTAACGTAATTGGAATTAACCCAACAACAGCGACTTTAAAAAGGGTAGTTGCAGATTTTTTATTCATGGGGTTTTCAATCCTTTAACTCAATCAATGATCAAAGTTGCACCCCTATTTTGATTATAAACGATTTTTAGGAATTAAGCTTAAAAAATATCTAACTGTTCTCCCTCATCCTCTTTATTATCTTGTTTCTTAATTCCCTTTCTCAATCCAATAGCAATTTTACTATGCTTTTCAATTTGACGCATGACTTGTTTAGCCCGTTGAATCACAACATCCGGTAAACCCGCTAACCGTCCCGCTTCAATTCCATAGGATTTATCTGCACCTCCGGGTTGAACTTGATGCAAAAATATAATTTTATCGGGTAATTCTTTGACCGTAACTTGATAGTTTGCTACATTGGGAATAATGGAAGCTAACTCATTTAATTCATGATAATGGGTGGCAAAAATGGTTCGAGATCGAATTTCTGTGGCTAAATATTCCGCTACAGACCACGCAATGGATAAACCATCAAAGGTTGCTGTCCCTCGCCCAATTTCATCTAATAAGACTAAGGATTTTGGAGTCGCATGATTTAAAATATTAGCAGTTTCATTCATTTCCACCATAAAGGTTGATTGACCCGTTGCTAAATCATCCACCGCCCCGACACGGGTAAAAATGCGATCGCATATTCCTAATTTAGCCGATTTAGCAGGAACAAAACTCCCCACCTGAGCTAATAATTGAATTAACCCAATTTGGCGTAAATAACAACTTTTACCACTGGCATTTGGCCCTGTTAAAATAATCAAATCCGGGTAAGAATAGGGTTTAATTCCTGATGCTTCTGACTCTTCTTCTGTACTTCCTAACTGGGCAGTATTGGGAACAAAAAAACCAGGGGGTAAGGATTTTTCCACAACGGGATGTCGCCCTTCAATAATTTTAATTTCTCGACTATTAACCATTTCGGGACGACAATAGCCTTGATAAACGGCAATATCCGCTAACCCACATAAAACATCAACCGCAGCGACCGCGCGAGACACATCTCGGATGAGTTCTGAATGTTCTCCCACTTCCGATCTTAACCGCACAAATAGCTCATATTCTAGTTGGTTTAAATCATCTTTTGCCGTTAAGATTCGAGCTTCACGTTCCTTTAATTCCGGGGTAATAAATCGTTCTTCATTGGTTAAAGTTTGCTTCCGAATATAATCGGTAGGAGCTTGATCTATTTTAGAGCGCGTAATACTAATATAATAGCCAAACGCTTTATTAAAACCCACTTTTAACGTCGAAATTCCAGTGCGTTCTCGTTCTTGAACTTCTAAATTGGCTAACCATTGTTGATCTTCTTCCGCTAATACCCGCATCCCATCTAATTGTTCATCGACCCCAGCACGAATCACACCTCCTTCTTTTAAGTGTTGGGGGGGAGATTCTACTAAATAAGATTGAATTTTATGGGCTAAGGTTTCTAACAGTTGGGGGACGGTTTGTAAGGCTTTTAAATAGGGAGAATTACCTTCACTGACTAAAACCGATAATTCCGGTAATTTCGCTAATGAATCCGCTAAAGCGACTAAATCTCTGGCGTTAGCCGTTCCATTTCCCGCCCGTCCTGTTAATCGTTCTAAATCATAAATTTGCCGAAGCAATTGTTGTAAATTATATCTTAATTCATGATTTTCAGCTAACTCTTGAATGGTATCATGACGTGCCCGAATTCCCCGAATATCTAATAAGGGTTGTAATAACCAACGACGCAACGCCCGCCCCCCCATAGCGGTGCTGGTTTTATCTAATGCCCATAATAAAGAACCATGTAACGTTCCATCCCGAACGGTTTGGGTAATTTCTAAATTGCGACGACTTTGATAATCTAAGATTAAATAATCCGTAATTGTGTAAGTTCGTAATCGTTGTAAAGGAACTTGATTTTCCCGTTGAGTATCATCTAAATAATCTAATAATCCTCCCGCCGCCCGCACGCCTAACGGCAAATGATCACAGCCTAATCCTTCTAAAGATCGCAGTTGAAATTCTTCTAAAATTTGGTTTCGAGCTTCAGTTAAAGTAAAGGGAAGTTGGGAACGGAAGGAATAACAAAAACAATTCGGTAAACAATCCGGTAACTGATCAGATTTTTCCCCCGGACGTAACATTTTCCCTAAATCTGGCGCATTAATCGGAACTAAAATCTCCGACGGTTGTAACCGCATTAACTCCTGGGTGAGTTGTTCTAAATTTTGCGATTGTGTCGTTAAAAATTCCCCCGTTGAAACATCTGAGTAAGCTAACCCCCAATGATCTCCAGCAATCACAACAGCCGCTAAATAATTATTTTGACGACCTTTAAGCATTCCATCATCTGTCAAAGTTCCAGGGGTTAAAATCCGAGTAATTTCTCGACGAACCTGACGCTTTTCTCGCGCCGCAATTTCCGCATCTTCAACTTGATCACAAATCGCCACCGCATAGCCTTTTTCTAATAATAAAGCCGCATAACGTTCGACAGCATGATGGGGAACACCCGTCATGGGGACTCGCCCGATTTCTTTCCCTCCATGTTTAGTGGTTTGCACTAATTCCAATTCTTGCGCTATTGTAATTGCATCTTGAAAAAAACACTCAAAAAAATCTCCCACCCGAAATAAAAGTAAGGCATGGGGATATTGTTCCTTGACTTCGATATAGCGTTGCATCATTTCCGATAACTTTTCCCAATCGACCTGGCGATAGTCTGCATTTGGGGGAAGGGAATTATTCGGTTGTGCGGGTGCAGAAGATGCACTAGGAGAAACGCTCATAATTTTGTGAAGATGCAAGCCAAGACTAACCATTAAGACTTTAGCGCGTTTAGTCACCTTCTGCAAACTTAGCAATTTAGTTTAAACTTTAATTCATGGATATCTCAGCCCGCACCAGTCGTCAGACTGTATTTTTACAGTGAAACGCGATCGCTTTTTATCAAAAAATCTAGCCCGTCAAGTGGTTAGTCTTTATGCCTTTCTCGGTAGTATTTGGATTTTTTTATCCGATCAACTACTTGCCTTTTTTTCTCCTAACCCTCGATTTTTAACTCAGATTCAAACGCTGAAAGGCGGAATTTTCCTGTTAATTACCAGTGTTCTTTTATACTTCTTTGTAAGTTTAGGAACCCGTCGTTTACAGGACTCAGAACAACGGTATCGAACTTTATTTTTTGCTCATCCCCAACCCATGTGGGTGTATGACTTAAAAACCCTGAAATTTCTGGCTGTTAATGAAGCCGCCATAGAACATTATGGTTATTCAGAAACAGAATTTCTGTCAATGAAAATTACAGAGATTCGACCGCCAGAAGATATTCCACGATTATCAGAAAGTCTATCTAAAATTCAGATAGGACAAAATCGAGTGGGTATCTGGCGACATCATAAAAAAGATGGTACATTAATGGCTGTAGAAGTAACAGGCCATACTATAAACTGGAAAGAGAAATTTGCGGAAGTCGTTTTAGCTCAAGATGTTACAGAACGATTGCAAACGAAAGCCCAGCTTGAACGCTATGCCTTTAATGATTTACTCACCGGATTAGCCAACCGCAGTTTATTATTAGAAAGGCTACAATATGCCCTTCAACATCCCCAAAAAGACTTAAAAAATTTTGCCGTTTTATCCTTCGATATTGATCGGTTTAAACCTCTTAAATATGGCTTTGGTCATCTCTTAGCTGAACAACTCTTAATTGCAGTCGCCCAACGACTTCAAACCTGTGTTAGTCCGAGGGATGTTGTCGCCAGAGTGGGAACCGATGAATTTGCAATTTTATTGACTGATATTGCTAATTCTACAGTTTTAAGCGAAAAAATTGAACGGATTCATACCAGTTTAGATTTTCCTTTTCGCTTAGATACGGTAACGATTTCATCCCCCACCAGTATTGGCATTGTGTTGGATAAATTGCAAAGCCAACGTCCTGAAGATTATCTCCAAGCTGCCGATACTGCGATGTATTATGCCAAACAACAAGGACGAGGAGCTACGGTATTTTATGAGCCTTCTATGGCAACAGTTGTGGCAGAACATTTGCAATTAGAAGCCGATTTACAACGCGCTATTGAACGTCAACAACTGAGTTTAAATTATCAACCGATTGTTTCCTTGAAAACTCAAAAAATTGTCGGTTTTGAAGCTTTAGTGCGTTGGTCACATCCTCAACGGGGGTTTGTGTCTCCAGCCCAGTTAATTTACTTAGCAGAAAAAGCCGGATTAATTGTTTCAATGGGACAATGGGTTCTTTCCCAAGCTTGTCAGGATTTATTAGAATGGAAACCTCAATTCCCTGATTTATATGTTAGCGTCAATCTTTCTGAAATTCAATTACGACATCCCCATTTACTGCAAGAAGTTAAAGGAGTTTTAGACTCTTTAAAACTGCCTGCCTTTAGCTTAAAGCTCGAAATTACTGAAAGCAGTCTCATGGAAAACATTACCCATACAACGGAATTATTGAGGCAGTTAAAAGCCCTCAAAATTCGATTATTAATTGATGATTTTGGTACAGGATATTCGTCTTTAAGTTATCTACAAAAACTCCCTGTAGATACCTTAAAAATAGATCGATCTTTTGTCCAAAATATCCAAGCTGGAAATAAGGATTTTGAGATTGCCAAAACGATTATTAACTTAGCTCATAGTTTGGGCTTAGAAGTGGTTGCGGAAGGAATTGAAACCCCTGACCAAGAGGAAATGTTAAAGCAACTCGGCTGTGAATTTGGACAGGGATATTTATTCTCACCTCCCTTGGTTGAAACTGAGGTGATGAATTTTCTCAACCAAAATCAGTGAAAAAACCGCCCTAGACGTTCGCCTCAAAACCATTAAACTATAAACAGTGAGTGGAGAAAAAATTAAAAGTCTAATGGCTAGAGGCGACCAAATCTATGTTTTTCGAGAATTTTATAACCTAGAAGGTTTATACGAACACCATGGGATTGATTGTGGGGATGGAACGGTTATTCATTATCGTAAACCCAGTGAAATTATTGAACGCACTTCTATCGATACCTTTTCTAAGGGGAAAAAGATTGATGTGCGACACTATCCCATTCGTTATATCCCCGATACTGTTATTCAACGGGCTGAAAGTCGTTTAGGTGAAAAACAATATAATTTACTGTTTAATAATTGTGAACATTTTGCGACTTGGTGCGTTACTGGGGTTAGTAAAAGTCAACAGGTGGAAAATTTTATTCCCCTTCTCCGTTATATTAATGTTGACACCTTATCTGAGCCTCTCAAACAAGCGTTCATGGGAACACCGCCAAAAGATGCCAATCACCTTTTAAATCAGGCTTTAGCGGAAATTCGGGTCAGTTGGGATGATATTCACCCTCAATATAAACACGCCTTAAACGATATGAATTCTTGGAATCAAGTGGCTGTAGAAGCATTAAAACGCAATCGAGAAGATTTAGCCCGGGAAGCCCTCAAGCGCAAACTCACCGCCAAACGACGGGCTACGGAATTAGAAGCGAGTTTAGAAAAATTAGCGTCTATGACTCAAAAGCTACTCCAAAATCAAACCGATATTCCCCATTAGGAAATAAACCGGGATTGTTCCAGGGTAGCTGAGGCTCTCAAACTCAATCGAGGATATCAGAAATGCTATAACTGGGGCGAAAGGATTCGAACCTCTGAATGGCGGGACCAAAACCCGCTGCCTTACCGCTTGGCGACGCCCCATTGCTTCACAGTTATTTATATTAGCAGTATCCTCCCTGGATTTGTCAAGGGTTTTCACTAATTTTTTTTTAACATTTTTGAATAATCGTCTGAAATCCTCTTGATATAATCGTTTGGGCCATTATCAACCTGCGGTTCATCAGGAAGAGAAGGCACAATAAAGAAGATTGACTTCACACTCTGATCCGCTATGTATCGTCATCCAATCTCAACAGGGTTGTTTGTTGTGGTTGTTGTGCGCTCTGACAACCGCTTTTTATTGATTCAGGAAGTAATGGGGAATCGTCCTTGGTATTTTCCCGCCGGACGAGTCGAACCTGGGGAAACCTTTGTCGCCGCCGCCAAACGGGAAACCCTAGAAGAAGCGGGAATTCCTATCATCTTGGAAGGGATTTTAAGAATTCAGCATCTCCCCCAACCGAACGGACAATCCCGCATTGGGGTGTTTTTTTTAGCCCGTCCTGAAGGGAATACACCGCCCAAAAGTAAACCAGATCATGAAAGTTTAGGTGCGAAATGGTTTACCTTAATGGAACTCGAACAATTACCCTTAAGAACTAAATTTGTAAAACCGATTATTTCTGAGGTTTTAACAAAACCAGAAGTTTATCCCTTACAGTTAATTATACCGGAAGGAAATTTGATGAAAGTTACACAAATTCAGAAATAATTTAATTTTGCTCCTAGAATAATAGGAGGAGAATTGTTAGAGGTTATTGAACCGGAACTAATAATAAACTGCCTTGAAAATCGCCAGATTGGGCAGGGGAATTAAAGCGCCAATATTGTTGATATTGATTTAAGAAACTTTGACCGATAATCCCATCCACTTGTAATAGATCTAAAACGGGAGAAGATAAAATAACCGCTTCTAAATTATTTTGATGATAATCTTTGAGAGAAACTTGCTCTAACCGAGAACGTTCTGCATCTTCTAAACCACAAAATCCCTGAACTTGAATATCTTGACGAGTTGCCTCTTCTAAGTTGAGTTGATTGGCTAACTGTTCCGAGATAAAAATCGTATCGGCTCCCGTATCTAATAAAAAGGTAAACGGCCCCTTGCCATTAATTTCAACTTCAGCTAACATCACCCCTAAACGGCTTTTTAAGGGGATAGAGTCTGCTACAGATTCAGGCGGTAAAGAAGACGGATTTAATAATTGTAATTGATGAGTTTTAGGGTTAATTTTAACATCAAAATTCCTTAAAAAATCCATTCCTAAAACCCCATATAATTCCTCTGGAATTACAGTAGTTGAAAATTCTAATCCTTGCAATTCTTCCACACGAACTTGATTAATCACCAAGGGGGGTAAGTGATGCAAAATTGCATTCATATTCGGACAATCATCCCCCGCCACCGCATAATCTAATCCTTCATTAGAAATCGGTTCCCCTTTTAAACCTAACTGTTGAACCAGGGCGGTGGTAATCATCGTAGTAGATGCACCCGTATCTAATAAAAAGCTACCTGATTTTCCCCCAATGGAAAGTTGCAGGGTAAACACTTGACTTCCTTCTAACAATTGCAGGGGAATCGTGGTTTGCCCAACGGTTTTTGGAGGCGGTAAATTTAAACCCTGGAGTTTCACAATGGCATTGACAGAAAAAACGTTTAATAACATTGTAGTCTGAGAACCCAAATCAGTACGGACTAATGAAGGTTCTAAATTTGGAGAATCAGTCAGGGTTGGGTTTGCCAAACTTTTAGCACCCCAAGGAAAAAGCCAAACTAAAACCACCATTAGGGAAGTCACGCCTTTCATTCGTTATAAAGTTCCTGATAACAAGTATCAGACATTTCAAAATTAGCAGTAACACTTTGTACATCATCCAAATCATCTAAGGCATTCATTAATTTCATTAAAGATCTGGCTTTTTCCACATCATCAACTTCAATAATATTATTCGGAATCTAACGCCATTCAGCCTCCACAACGTTAAATCCTTGTTCTTTTAACACCTGGGCTAAATGTTCTAAATTCGGGATAGCGGTAGACACTTCCGCCCCATCGGTATCATTAACCGGGGTTAATTCATAGGATTCCGCTTCCCCTTCTACCAAGGCTTCCAGGAGTTTTTCTTCATCAATTGGCCCTGCTAAGGTGACAACGCCTTTCTGGTCAAACATCCAACTCACACATCCGGTTTCACCCAAGTTACCGCCATTTTTACTAAAGGCTACCCGTAAATCGGCGGCGGTACGATTGCGGTTATCGGTGAGTCCTTCAATTAAAATCGCCACTCCTCCGACTCCATACCCTTCATAACGGATGGATTCTAACTCAGAAGCTCCGGCTCCCAGTTTACCCGAACCTTTAGCGATCGCTCGTTCAATATTATCATTGGGAATACCTGCGGCTTTTGCCTTTTCAATAGCGGTTCGCAGTTGGAAGTTTCCCATGGGGTCAGCCCCTTGACGCGCCGCCACAATAATTTCACGGGAAATTCTAGTGAATACTTTACCTTTAACCGCATCCACTCTTGCTTTTTGGCGCTTAATATTCGCCCACTTACTATGTCCAGCCATACTCCCAGAGAATCACACCACTCTTTATTTTAA
Organism: Planktothrix sp. FACHB-1365; assembly: GCF_014697575.1. Taxonomy (GTDB): domain Bacteria; phylum Cyanobacteriota; class Cyanobacteriia; order Cyanobacteriales; family Microcoleaceae; genus Planktothrix. Next base: position 27,762 of record NZ_JACJSC010000048.1, read on the forward strand.
GGGAACAGGGAATTACGAATTACGAATTACGAATTACGAATTACGAATGGGCAATAGGGATAATAGTTCTGGCTGTTTCATATCAGTTGTAAATTATTACAACCTCCGTCTCGAAGGCGCGGATTGCTAGATATCAGTGTCAACAATCGCACTAAAAGTAGGCTTGTTACCGAAAGCTCTTTGATTTTTTTAAGCATCAATGATCCCCCCTAGCCCCCCTTGGAAAGCAGGGCTGTTTCAAAGTCGGGGGGAAAAGAGTAAAGAAAGAGCGATCGCTACCTGATAAAATCAAGAGCGGTCGCTTATTTTTTCTAAAATAAAGATGCTAACAACTTTAATAGAAAAACTGAAAAAAGTCAAGGATTACCGGAAGGCTCAGGGAACAAGGCATCCAATATGGCTAGTATTATTAATAGTCATATTGGGGCTAATGTCGAGGAATTTA
>NZ_JACJSC010000049.1 GCF_014697575.1 Planktothrix sp. FACHB-1365
TTGTTCTTGGCAACTGAACACCGTAATATTCGGGAGGTTGAGCAAGCGTTCTAATTGAAAGTCCATATTCAGTCGGAGTGTAAAACGTAGCTTACGCTACATTTTACACTATTTATTCAGGAGAGCCATAATTAATTTGTGATTTTACTTCTGCAATTTTATTTTCTAATTGCTTCACAGTACGCTTAAATACTTCTAATTCTTGTGTTTTCTCTTCCAGAATTTTTTTAGATTTTTCTGCAATTTTACGTTCTGGAACCTTTTTTTCTAACTCTTTCCTGGCTAAATCCTCATTTCCTTCCTTTAATGCTAATTCTGCACGGCTATGCAATTTATTAGCTTTAGAATTAGCTTCCTCATATTCTAGTTCAGTTCGTTTTATAACAGCAGTGGTGTGCTCGACCGCTTGACGCATTTTCACTAAATCTTCTTGCATTTCAGCAAGGGTTGAATTTAAAAATTTCTCAGGATCTTTTGCTTGTGCTGTTAAATCATTAAGGTTAGCTTTAACTAATCTATTAACGCGATCAAATAAGCTCATAATAAAAGTTCCTTTATCTTATGGAAATGCAGAGCCTTAAACAAGCATTCCCCGCGAGACACGGGGAACAAACCTTTAAGAACCGATCGCATCTCTTAAGGCATTTTGGGTCATGGCTGCGATCGCTTGATCCGTCGCTTTAGGAAGGTGATAATATTTCCCTCCAGCCGTTTTTGCTAACTCCTTGGCGAACCCGGTAGAAATGAATTTACTTTCGGTATCTATCACTAACAATTGAATTCCTAACCCGCGAATTTTTCCCGCAATTTCTAATAGTTCTTTCTTAATATCCGGTTTTTCTCCTTCAATTTGCGGTTCTCCCAAAGACCGAGATAAGGGAATATTCCCCCGTCCGTCGGTAATGGCCACAATCACCACTTGACCAATATCCCCCGACTGTTTCGCATTCACCCCGACTCTCACCGCCTGGGTTAACCCATGCGCTAAAGGCGACCCACCCCCACAGGGTAAGCGTTCTAGCCGTTTTCGTGCCGCAGCAATGGAACGAGTGGGGGGTAACAACACCTCCGCCTGTTCCCCTCGGAAGGGAATTAATGACACCTGATCCCGACTTTGGTAGGCTTCCGTTAACAGTTGTAACACGGCTCCCTTTGCCGATTGCATCCGGTTAAGCGCCATTGAACCCGACGCATCCACCACAAACACCACTAACGCCCCAGACTTGCGGGCTAACCGTTTGGCGCGAATATCCCCTTGTTCGACAATGACTTTTCGCCCCGGTTCCCGCAGACGTCGGGCTTGTTGATAGGGAGCCGCCGCCCGTAACGTCGCATCAACGGCAATTCTTTGGACTTTCCCTTTGGGTAAAACCGGCTTAATGTATCGCCCCCTGTCATCGGAAAAAATCACGCTGCGGCTGCCCGATTTCCCTTGACGGTTCGCCATTTGGGTAAAATACAAGACGCTATCATCGAGGATCACCCCTTCCGGGTCGAAAATAAACTCTTCGGGGATAGTCGCCTCCTCTTCTTCCGGGGGGTCGGGTTGATCTTCGTCGTCTTCCTCTTCCTCCTCTTGGTCTTCGGGAGATTGATCTTGAGGCGGTGGAGGTGGCGGGGGTTGCTGTTGTTGTTGTTCGGGAGGTGGCACAATTTTAGCACGGGGAACAATCACAAGTTCGACGGCTCGGCGTAAATCGTCAGCACTTACCGTTGTCCGTCCTTCTAAAGCAGCCGAAGCTTTAGCTACCCGCACCGCAAACAATTCTGCTCGATGACCTTGGACTCCTCCCCGCACCGCTTCTTGAACTAAATATAAGATTTGGTCAGGGGTAATTACTACATCTTTTAACCATTCACGAGCTAAAATAATTTGGGTTTTCAGATCATCTAATTCTTGGTTATATTGAGTTAGGAAATCCTGGGGCGATCGCGCATAATCCATCACTTGATCCACCGCTTGCACTCGTTCATCTAAACTCAGCACTCCATCGGCGGATAAAGCGATCGCAATTCTATCTAATAAATGATCTCGCAGAGGCCCTTCTTCTGGGTTAAATGTAGCGATAAATAATGGTTTACAAGGATGTTCAAAACTAATCCCTTCCCGTTCAATTAAATTCCGTCCTTCTGTTAAAACTGTTAATAATAAATTGGCAATATTATCATCTAACAAATTAATTTCATCCACATATAAAACCCCTCGGTTTGCTGTGGCTAAAAGTCCGGGTTGAAACACCGTTTGTCCTTGTTTTACCGACTGTTCTAAATCCACCGAACCCACTAATCGATCTTCGGTAATTCCTAACGGAATTTGCACAAACGTGGCGGGGATAATTTCAGTGGGTTGGTTCTCGTCAACGGGTGCAACGTTGGCAATAGAGCCTTTAACAATTTCTATCGGCGGTAATAAAGCGTGTAACGCCCGCGCCATAACGGATTTAGCCGTTCCCCGTCTGCCAGCAATGACCACGCCACCCAAACCGGGGTCAACCGCCGCCAGTAACAACGCGAGTTTAATGGCATCTTGTCCGATGACCGCAGTTAAGGGAAAGGAGGTGATCGTAGGGGCGCTAACGGGCGCAGACATAACTTTAGCAATGATAGAACAATCGTTTAGAATAGCAAAAAAGCGTACTTTTGTTAATCGTTTTTCCTAAAAAGTTATGAAACTTCAGAATTTTGGATTATTTCAACGGGAGCAAAACTGGCTCAACCCTGTGCTTAGAAATCCCCAATTGTTGCTAATTGTTGTTATGGGTTTAATGGGTTTAGGAGTGAGTCTTCCGGTTTTAGCAGAACGAAAAAGTGATGTGGAACGATTAATTAGTACCAATGAATGTCAACAATGTGATTTGAGTTCAGCAAATTTAGCAGAAGCGAAGTTAGAAGGGGCTGATTTATTAGGAGCTAATTTACAAAAAGCCAACTTGAGAGGAGCAAATTTAAAAGGGGCGGATTTAAGTTCAGCAAATTTAATTGAAGCGGACTTATCGGGGGCTGATTTAAGGGATACAAAATTCCAGAGCACAACCTTAAGAAAGGCCAATTTAAAGGGTGCTGATTTATCGTGGTCTGATCTTTATCAAGCGTTTTTAGAAGAAGCTCAATTTAATAATGCGAATTTATTAAATGCTAACCTCAATAATGCTAAATTACAAGGAGCTAATTTTTGCGGGGCGACGATGCCCGATGGACAAAAAGGGGGATGTTAATTATTGTAAACTAGAAAGATCATCAACAATTTTGATTCTTCCGCGAGAAACTGCTCTGAGCAATCGATCAATGCAGCGCCTCTCTTCCTCTGAAAGAGATTCATCTAAAATGGCTGCCATTAATCCATAACGATCAGCGAGGGTTAAGTGACCTGTCGTGTTCGCCTGGGCGAATAAATCGCTGAGAGCAGATTGTAAAAGTTGAACTTTCGGAACCATGGGAATTTAAGCTAAACTCAACACCCTAATCTTTACCGATTTTTTACAAATCAGGCGTGATTTTACAAAAGCTTTAAAGTGATTTCTTCGAGTAGAATTTGTGACTGAGATAACTAGAATGTAGTGATAGCAGGGTAAGGAAAAGGTGATCTTGTGGTCTAGGAAATGTGATGGTGATCACGGTATAATCACAGTTGTAAACAATATTTTTTTCTTCCTTTAACGTTAAAATTCTGGATTGTATGGTTCATCCTTTAATTAGTCATTTTCAACGTTTAGCTTGTTATAATACCTTAGCGAATCAACGTTTATATTCAGCTTGTGCAGAATTAACCGATGCAGAACGTCAACAAATTCGACCTGCTTTTTTTAAGAGTATTCATAATACATTAAATCATATTTTGGTGGGCGATCGCATCTGGATGACTCGATTTTCAGGCGGTGAAATCACCTCGACGGGGTTGGATGCTATTCTGTATCAAGATTTTGATCACTTATGGCAAGCTCGTCAACAAGAAGACGCTAAAATTGAGGCATTTTTTCAACAATTTGATGAAACTCGCTTTGATCAAACCATTCGTTATCGCAACAATGCTGGAAATATTCATGATGATCCCATCGATATCTTAATCATGCACTTTTTTAATCATCAAACCCACCATCGCGGACAAATCCACGATATGTTAACTCAAACCATTGTTCAACCTCCGAGTTTAGATTTGCACCGCATTCTTAGACCAGATCCAAAAAACAAGTAGGGTGCGTAAGCGCAGCGCACGCACCACTAAACTTTTAACGATCTTCAACATATTGAAGCTTTAATTCTGAGTCTGATTTTGATGAAGAATAACGCATTTCTACAATGGCATTAACAGTCCAAACCATTAATACTAAGCTTAGAACTAACCAGAATAGATTACCCCAATCTTGATTATAGCGATAATCTCGTTGAGGGCAAGGATAGGAATAGGGGCAAGTTCTATTTTGAGAACAGGGGGAAACGCCACAGGGATAATTATTGTTAAAATTGCAAGGCATAATTTTATTCTCCTCTAAATCAATGATTAAAAAAGGGGGATAGGTTGAAATATCCCCCAATGGTTCACTTAAGACGCTTGACGAATAGCTAACATTTGAAAATAGCGTTCTTGGGTTAAGCTATATTGGCAATAGTCCCGATTATCAATCAACAAATTATCGTTGTTGCAGCGAAAACCAACTTTTTCTAAAATTCGCCGTGAAGGGTGGTTTTGGACTCGTGCATAAGCTGATAATTGGGGTTGGTTTAAGATTTCAAAGGCAATATTAATGGCGGCGTTTGCAAATTTTGTCCCTAAGCCACGACCTTGATAGGGAGTGTCAACGGCATAACCCAGTTGGGCGAAAGGAGAGCGATCGCTATTATAGATTTTCACAAAACCTAACAACCATTCCCCCTGTTTATCGGTAACAAAATAGTTACCATAGCCATATTTTTGCCACTGTTTCTGCCACTGCTGCAACTCGTTTTGTGCCTGTTCAGGAGACAGTGCACCTGCTAAAACCCATCTCATGATTTTGGGATTTTCCAACAGTTTAGCAGCAGCATTCCAAAACCGTTGATCACAGCACGTTACCAGGTTAAAGGAATCTAGGGTTAGTTTTTCAGGGGCTTTTTTCAGAAGCATTCTTTTGTCCTCAAGTGGTCTATGCCCCTAATTTATTCGGTTTAAACTGACCTGTAAATTGCAGGAAATAGAATTAAGTAGAAAGCTAGAATTAATATAATTAACTAGCATCAAATAGAACGAACTAGAATCAAATAGAATGATCAGTTAAACCTATTGATTAATTTTGAAATCTGATCTATTTTAAAGATAATGACAAGCGAATTGTCATCCTGAATGTAGTGAGATTCTTCGCTTCGCTCAGAATGACAACCAGAAAATAGTGAGCAATGGAGGGAATTTATGCTTTCTACCCAATATCAAGACAATGAAAAACAATTCCTTGAAGAAATAACCCAAGAATGGGGGTTTAAGGATAGATGTAAATTAGTATTTATTGAACGATTTCTCCGTAGCAATGATGATTTAGAAAATAATGCTTTGGCTGATGTTTTGAAAGAAAATTTAAGCTTAGACAAGTCAATAGAGTCTCAGGAAGAGTATGTTAAACGGATTTTTACAGATTATTTAAGTAAAAAAATATTCCCCAAAATGAAACTTGAGGGCTGTGATTTTAATGGAGCGCATAAAGATAAATGTCCAATTGCTAAACAGTGGTTGGAAGAAATCGTTTATCCTCAATGGTTAAAACAAACCCTTTGGAATCAATTAAAAACAAAAATAACCGCTAAGAATAAAATGGGGGCGGTTAGAGCGGGGAATGTGGGAAATTTGGGAATGCGACATAAAACCCCTAGCCCTTATCTCAATGAGGTTTCCAAGGGTAGCGATATTTTGTTTAAAGTTGATTTAGATCAACCCGGACATTTGATATTATTAGAGCGGGAACCATCGGGGGGAATGTGTTGTATCTGTCCCTCAGAATATGCTCCAGAATTTCAGGTGAAAGGTGGAGAGATTACTTTACCTCAATATCCCCCGTCTCCTTATCCGGCTTTTACCGCAACGGAGGAGGGACAAGAACAAATTTTAGCGGTTATTACTCCCGATAAACCGTCTTTAAATTGGTTAGCAGAAAGTCAAAAGGAAGCCTTAGAACTGGATCATGAACATCTCTTTGAATTGTTAACCTATTTAGAGAAATGTTCAACCCGAACCTTTACACCAGCAAGCCTTAGCCATGAGGCAACGACTGTTTAAAGGCGACCACCCTGACCTTGCAGGAAGCCTGAATAATTTAGCAGGACTCTACAAGTCCCAAGGCAAGCTGAGTCAAGCCGAACCTTTACACCAGCAAGCCTTAGCCATGTGGCAACGACTGTTTAAAGGCGACCACCCTAATATTGCTATAAGCCTGAATAATTTAGCAGAACTCTACTATTCCCAAGGCAAGCTAAGTCAAGCCGAACCTTTATACCAGCAAGCCTTAGCCATGTGGCAACGACTGTTTAAAGGCGACCACCCTAATATTGCTATAAGCCTGAATAATTTAGCAGAACTCTACTATTCCCAAGGCAAGCTAAGTCAAGCCGAACCTTTACACCAGCAAGCCTTAGCCATGTTCCAACAACTGTTTGAAGGCGACCACCCTCATATTGCATTAAGCCTGAATAATTTAGCACTGCTCTACCAGTCCCAAGGCAAGCTAAGTCAAGCCGAACCTTTATACCAGCAAGCCTTAGCCATGTTCCAACAACTGTTTGAAGGCGACCACCCTCATATTGCATTAAGCCTGAATAATTTAGCACTGCTCTACCAGTCCCAAGGCAAGCTAAGTCAAGCCGAACCTTTATACCAGCAAGCCTTAGCCATGACGCAACGACTGTTTGAAGGCGAACACCCTCAGATTGTATTAAACCTGAATAATTTAGCACTCTTATTGATTAAAAGCGATCGCCCAACGGAAGCGTTAGAATTAATGCAGCAAGCAATGACAATGGATGATCGCCTTTTGCGCGCTAATTTTGCTTATAGTTCAGAACGCGATCGCCTTACCTATATCGACAATATTAGACATAATTTTGATGCCTTCCTTTCCTTAATTTCAACTTATTTTCCCGACTCTCCCGAAGTTGTAAAAATCGCCTTAGACGTTGTTCTTCAACGTAAATGTATTACCGCTACTGCCTTAGCTGCGTTTAATTTTGCCATTTATAGTGAACGCTATTCCCACCTGCAACCGGAATTTCAACGGTTACGATCCTTGCGAGAACAGTTAACCCATCTCATGTTTGATCCGCCTTTCATCCAACCCCAAGAACCCCAAGAACAGTATCGCCTCCGTCGTCGTGAACATCAACAATTAGTCACAGAATTACAACAGGAGTGTGAACAAATCGAAAAACAACTCGCTTCCCAAGTGCCGGAAATTCAACTGCAAGACCAAGAAACCGATAGACGGGCGGTGGCGTTGGCATTACCCGAAGGTTCTGCATTAGTGGAGTTTGTACGGTTTCGTGTTTATAATTTTAAAGCAGATCAATGGCAACCTGCTCAATATTTGGCTTTTGTTTTACCTGCTCAACAACCCGATGCAGTGCAGATGATTTTATTAGGAGATGCGGAACCCATTGAACGGTTAATTAAGGTATTTCGAGAAACGATATCTGAACTGAGATTCAAAGATTTAGGGGTACGCCATAAAGGACAACCTGCTCAACAAATATCTTATCAAGAAGCGGGGATAAAATTACGAGAGGCGATTTATAACCCTATTTTAGAACAGGTGAATTTAGCCGAATATTCCCATTTAATTATTGCCCCCGATGCTGAATTAAGTCTAGTTCCCTTTGGAATTTTACCGTTAGATAATAGTGGAAAACAGCTATTAATGGATCGCTATCAAATTAGTTATTTGAGTGCAGGGCGAGATATTCTGCGGGGAACAGTTCAAACAGAACGTCCTGCGTCTCCTCCTTTTATTGTGGCTGATCCTGACTTTAATTTATCTAGTAGTGAGGGCTTCAGCCCTCAAAAAAGCCCTGAAGGGCTTACTACTAATTTTAATTTATCTAGTAGTGAGGGCTTCAGCCCTCAGAAAAGCCCTGAAGGGCTTACTACTAATTTTAATTTATCTAGTAGTGAGGGCTTCAGCCCTCAGAAAAGCCCTGAAGGGCTTACTACGAATGATGTGATTAAACGTTTGGGTGGGGACTATTTTGATCCAGTTCCCGAAACGGGAGTATTAGCGGAAACCGTAGCGGAAAAATTAGGCGTTAAACCTTATTTGCAACAACAAGCTTTAGAACCCTTGTTCGGTCGTTTGAATTGTCCTAATATTTTGTTAATTGCCACTCACGGTTATTTTAATTCTGGGGATAATCCTTATTTTAAGTTAATTCTATTATTATTGCAATCTCCCAATGGTAAGGAAGAGGAGATTTTACAGAATCAGCCTAATTTATTAAATCAAACTTTAATCAATTGCATGGAAACTGTTATTGATATTTTTGAAAAACAGGGCGATATCAATACAGCAACTTTGTTACAGAAGTTTATTCCTATTGTTCAAAAAATTATCGATAATTCCGAAACGAAAAATTCATCTATTCCCCCTTTATTAAGTGGAGTTAGAGGGGAGCAAATTCAAGGTTTAAGGAATCGCGATCGCTTTTCTTCTACTTCTATTGATAACTCCCTAATGCGTTCCGGTTTAGCCTTAGCAGGCGCTAATACTTGGAAATTAGGAGGAGATTTACCCCCCGAAGCGGGAAAAGGATTTTTATTCGCCCAAGATGTGGCAGTTTTGGATTTATGGCAAAATGAATTAACGATATTAATTGCTTGTGAAAGTGGGTTAGGAGATGTTAAAATTGGTGAGGGAGTATTTGGATTACGTCGGGCTTTTGCTGTTGCAGGTTGTAAAACATTAGTGATGAGTTTATGGTCTGTTCCAACAAAAGCCAGTATTTTATTAATGAATCAATTCTTAGATTTATTAAAATCCGGTTATGGTCGGTATGAAGCGTTAACAACGGCTCAAAATTATATTCGTTCTGTTACAATTAAAGAATTACAACAATTTCCTTTAGGTCAAGAGATTTTAGAAGAACTCGAAATAAAATTGAATTGGAACCCTAATTATATCAATAATAATCCTAATACTCAAGTTTTAAATCATCCTTATTTTTGGGCAGCTTGGGTTTGTCAAGGAGAAACAAATCCGTTTCCTGCCGGAATAACCCTCCCTCTAAATTGATGATAAAAAAATCATGACATTCTGATAGTGGGAGCCTCCTCGCTCCCTAGAATATTAACTATAATAGAAGTTATTAAATATTGATTTTGCCCAACTTTTATATAAAATCTTTAAATATTTACTACGCATCCGTCCCCTGTAGAGACGTTGCATGCAACGTCTCTACAGGGGGTTTATTGAATTATTTGTAGTATCAATTTCAGGATTTCATATTAGCTAATTTTGGGGGTGCGCTACACTGAAGTTGAACATTTAAGGTTAACTCAATGTATCCACTGTTAACAGGAAAGTTAAAGGTAGAACGATTAACCGTTACTATTGCTAATCTACCGCCTCAAGTAAAGGGGATTAGAATTGTACAGATGTCGGATTTTCATTATGATGGGTTGCGATTATCTAAACAATTGTTAAAAGAAGCGATCGCTGTTACCAATGTAGCAAAACCTGATTTAATTGTATTAACGGGGGATTATGTCACCCATGATCCTAAACCGATTACTCAACTGACAACTTACCTTAAACAATTATCCAGTAAATCAGGAATTTATGCGGTTTTAGGCAACCATGATCATTATTATCATCATTCTAAAACAATCGTTACTGAGGCTTTAAATCAAATTGGAATTCAGGTACTTTGTAATCAAGTGGTTTATCCTTTTGGTTCAGAACTTGCCTTAGTTGGGTTAGGAGATTTAAAATCAAAACAATTCCAACCTCAACCGATAATGAATACCTTAGATGAAACCATCCCTAGAATTATTTTAAGTCATAACCCTGATACTGCCGAAATTTTAAAACAATGGCGAGTTGATTTACAACTATCGGGTCATACTCACGGCGGTCAAATTGTATTACCTAAAATCGGGGTACTTCCTTCTTTTTTACCTCCCATTCGTCGCCGTATTCCTAAACCTTTCCGGCGGTGGATTCCTTTTATTTCTAATTGTAAATCAGTTTATAAACATTGGAATTGGGCATCAGGATTACATCAAGTTGGTAGGAATTATCTGTATGTAAATCGCGGTTTAGGAACCTATTTACCCGGACGTTGGAATTGTCCGCCAGAAGTCACTGTGATTACATTAAAGTCTCAACCTTAATGAATTGGATTTTATAAAAATGAACCCTAAATACTGGCTATTTTAATAGATTATTTAATCCCATAATAATAATCGGAGGCAGAGCCTCCGGTTGGCATTCCAAGGTAGAACCTTGGAACGAGGGGAAAGGTTAAAGTTGTCCGAAACCTTTTTTCTTTTTCTCTTTCTTTTTCTTAGCTTTAGGGGCCCCTGGATAACCGCCTCTCATCCCTCCCATACCACCCATACCGGGCATTCCCATACCGGGCATCCCCATACCGGGCATCATTCCTTGACTCATTTGTTGCATCATCACCCGCATTTTTTGGAAGTCACTGACTAACTTCATTACATCTTTTTCTAGCACTCCTGAACCTTTCGCAATGCGTTTGCGACGGGAGGGAGAACTGGCTAATAAATCGGGGTTTTTGCGTTCATCAACGGTCATAGAATTAATCATCGCTTCTGAGCGTTTGAGTTGCGCTTCTCCCTGGTCTAATTGGTCTTGGGAAATCTTATTCATCCCCGGAATTAACTTAATTAATCCCCCCAAAGACCCCATATTTTTCATCATTCGAGTTTGACGCAGGAAGTCGGTAAAATCAAATTTTGCCGTAACAATTTTTTCCTGCATTTTCTCGGCATCTGCCAAGTCGAATTCCTCTTGGGCTTTTTCAACTAAGGTTAAAATATCACCCATGCCTAAAATTCGAGAAGCAACTCGTTCAGGATAAAACGGTTGTAAAGCTTCGACTTTTTCCCCCACCCCAACAAATTTAATCGGAGCCCCCGATACCCGACGAATTGATAGCGCCGCCCCGCCACGACTATCCCCATCCATCTTGGTTAAAATAGCTCCGGTTATCCCCACTTGCTCGTTAAAAGTGCGGGTTAAATTAGCGGCTTCTTGACCCGTCATGGCATCCACCACTAACAGGGTTTCATGGGGTTCAATGGTTTCTTTAATTTGCGCTAATTCCGCCATCATATCTTGGTCGATTTGCAGACGTCCGGCGGTGTCAATAATCACCGTATCAATATCTTGATTTCGGGCATATTCTACCCCTTGACGGGCAATTTCTACCGGGTCTGTATCGGTTCCCATTTCAAAGACAGGAACGTTAATTTGTTTTCCTAATGTGATTAATTGATTAATTGCAGCAGGTCGATAAATGTCCGTTGCGACTAATAAAGCGGTGCGATTTTCTTTTCTTAAATGCAGAGCTAATTTAGCCGTTGCGGTGGTTTTTCCCGTCCCTTGTAACCCCGCCATTAAAATAATTGTTGGAGCCGTGTCCGCTTGAGCAAGGGGAACGTTACTTTCCCCCATCACATTGACTAATTCATCATGGACAATCTTAACGAACTGTTCCCCCGGTCGCACACCAGACACGACCTGCGCCCCCTGGGCTTTTTCCCCAACTTCGGCGACAAATTCTTTGACGACTTGCAGGTTAACATCCGCTTCCAGAAGAGCGCGACGGACTTCTTTTAAGGCATCTTGAATATTAGACTCACTAATTTTATCCTGACCTCGGAGTTTCTTCCAGGCAGATTCAAAGCGTTCACTTAGGGCATCAAACATAGCAATTTCTTTATCGAGTAGATTGTCATCACTCTCTATAATAATATTCAAAGAGCTTTTCTTGTTCGATAATCCCTGTGTAGGGGCGAGATTACCTCGCCCTTACAATTGTAGCGGAGAAAAATTGAGTTAATCTCGTTTTATATTTTCTATCTTTTCATCAAAAATTGCTCCCCTTTTGATTAAATCTTCTTTCACAACTTGAGGAATTCCAGCATCATGCCAGAGTCGAGCTTCTTTAACATTTGCTCCGGTAAAATCTACCCCGGCTAAATTGGTTAAAGCTAATCCCGCTCGATATAAATCGGCATTTTTTAAACAAGCTCCCCTTAAATCAGCATCGCTTAAATTGCAGTTACTTAAATTGGCTTCTTCTAAATTCGCATGGGTTAAATTTGCCCAGCTTAAATTGGCTAATGCTAAACTCACCCGATGCAAATCTGCTCCTGTTAAATTCGCATCACTTAATAATGCTCCACTTAAATCAGCCCCCCCTAAATTGGCATTGCTTAAATCGGCAAATGTTAAATCAATATCGGTTAAATCTGCTCCTCGTAAATAAGCCTTTGCCAGCTTTGCACCACTTAAATTTAATCCTCTGAAATTAACGCCTAATAGTCTCCCTTCCGCAAAATCTTTGAAGGGATTTAAACCGGCTAATTCCGCTAACTCTAAAAAATTATCGGTTGGCGCGGATATAACCAATTGAACAGTTGTTTGCAAAACCGAAAAATGACAACCATGAGTCGCTGCTTTTTGGGTTAATAATTGCAAATCTTCATGGCTATTATAGTGGAGTGCCATTTCGTGAATATCGGCGGGTAGGGGTTGTTCCTGTAACCACAGGACAAGTTTGCGTTCTAATACCGCCAAGCGATTTGGGCTAAGATTATGGGGCCAAAGTCCTTCTACACCAGTCATAGGAATTTTGATTGTTAGGTTTATTGATATAAGTCAATGGTTATAATTGAAAATCACAGGGTAAACCCGGATATTCATGGATTTCCACCAACCTAATCTTCATTTTCCTCAAAAATTGCCCCTCGTTTGACTAACTCGGATTTAATTCGGCTGGAAATTCCCAAAGCATGGGTAAAATTAACGTTTTCTACGTTTGCGTCTTTCATCTCGGCGCGGCTAAAATTGGCCCCGGTTAAGTTGGCCCCGGTTAAGTTGACCCCGGTTAACTCCGCATATTGAAAATTGGCGTCGGTGAGATTGGCATAACTTAAATTAGCATGGGGTAAATAGGCACTCATGAAGTCGGCTTTGGTTAAATTAGCATAACTTAAATTCGTCCTTGGCATTTTGGTGCGTAAATCAGCTTCAATTAAATTAGAATTACTTAAATCGGTATCCCGTAAATTAGAATTGGTCAAAATAGCATGGTTTAAATTAGCGGCTTTTAAATTAGCTCCACTCAAATCTGCTAACGTTAAATTGGCATAACTCAGGTTGGTTTGTTCTAGGTTTGCTTCTCGTAAATCCGCATAATTAAAATCAAGATCACTTAAATCCATTCCCGCAAAATCAATTAAGGGGTCTAATCCAATGATTTCGGCTTGCTGTAAAATATTCCCAGGATTTTCAGTTAAAAACGGTCGTAAAATAGCTTGATGTTGTTGACAATAAACTTGAACTTTCTCCCATTGTTCTAACTGTTCATAGATTAATTTTAAATGATTAAAAGCACTGCCTTGACTGGGATAATTTTGATGAGCTTGGGCGAGGGTTAATTGATGTTGATAAGCATCAATAGCCTGTTCCCATTGTTCTTGAGCTAGATAAATTTTTCCTAAGACTGAAAAAGTCTGTTCTTCTGTGTGGGGGTCTAACAATTGACGGGCTAGTTCTAACCGTTGATTTTGATAGTTGAGAGCGTTGGTATAGTCTTTTAAATTATAATAAATATTAGTGAGATTAACTAAAGCATTCAGTTCGCCTTTGGGGTCATCAATTTCACGGGAGATAGCTAAATGTTGTTGATAGCAATTAATCGCAAGTTCGGGGCTTAATAAAGCTTCATGAACAACGCCTAAATTACCCCAGGCTGCCCCTTCCCGTTTACGCTCCTGTAGATTTCGATAAGATTGGAGTGCTTGTTGCCAACAGGACAAAGCCGCTTGATATTGACCTGTTTGATAGTAGGAAATTCCCTGTTTAAATAATTCGTTGGCTTGCTCTAACATTGGCATAGGGGACTGAATAGATTCTCTAATCCAGATTAAGCCAAATGTGCCCCCTTGAAACGATTTGTAGGGGCGAGGTTTTCTCGCCCCCTACTCCCAAAGGAGATCACGGTTAATTTAGGTTTCCGTCGCCCGTTGAGTTGGAGGTAAAATCACTTTTTGGGCTAAACCAACGGTTTTTAATACCCAAATTGACCACCAAGTCATATCAATTTCCCACCATTTCCAGCCCGCTTTCGCCACATTAGGATAGGCGTGATGGTTATTATGCCATCCTTCTCCATAGGTGAAAATTGCCGCCCACCAAAGATTCCGAGAATTATCCTCAGTGTCAAAGGTGCGGTATCCCCACATATGGGTCACGGAGTTAATAAACCAGGTACTATGCCATAACAACACAGCCCGTAAAAATACACCATACACCAACCATGACCAGCCACCAATGCTATACAGTAGCACAGCAATGGGAATTTGCAGTAACAGATGATAACGATCTAACCAACAATAAAACGGATCTCGTGTTAAATCAGGGGCAAATCGTTTGTAATGGTCAGCATCAAAAAAGGTTTGACGAGGGTAGAAAATCCATAACATATGACTCCACCAAAATCCTCGGCGGGCGGAGTAAGGATCTTTATCTTCATCTTCGGTATAAGCATGATGCAAACGGTGTCCGGCGACCCAAAAAATCGGGCCTCCTTGTAATGCACAAACCCCAATTAAAGTAATTACATATTCTAACCATTGGGGAACTTTAAAACTGCGATGGCTTAATAAACGATGGTAGCCTAAACAAATACCAATACTGCCAAAAAACCAGTGTAGAAATATTGTGATTCCTAAAGCTGACCAAGAAAAACACCAAGGCGCGAATAATGCTAAAGCATGGATAGCAGTGAAAAACGCAACTGTTAAACCGTTTAACTTCGGTTCATTTTCCGGTGAAGTTGCGACTTGAGATGTCATGAAAATTTCCTCAACCAAATAAATGTTTTATCAATCGATGGGGTTAATCTCGGTGGATTTTAAGATAACAGAAATTTCTGAAACTCTTTCCCTCCCTAACAAAATTTTTAGATTTAATATCCCCCTTTATGCTGTTCCTGAATGGCAGGATTTTGATCAGTAAGCTAGTTCCCTTTGTTTGAGTTTAATGCAAAATTTATCCTGGGGTTATGGGAGTTAACATCAAAGGGGTAATAGCTGGGTCTTGATAACTCCCTTGATGATAAAGTGTTTGCACCGCATTGGCGAGTTTTTGAATGGGTGCATCTTTCAAACAAAAGCCATTTGCCCCTGCTTCTAACGCCTCTGATAGAATTGATTCTTGGTCAGGCGTTACCAAAACTAAAATTTTGGAGGGAATTACATAGGAATTTCCTTGAACTTTTCGCGCCATGCGAATAAACTTGACCAAATTCATATCCGGTAGAGTGCTATCAACCACCGCAACATCAACATCAATCGATTCGAGTAAAACCAAGCCTGTTTCAGCATTTGTGGCTTCACTAGCGACTTCTATTCCGGGTTGCGATCGCAAATTTTTCCGTAGGTTCAGACGGGTTTCCTCTTCATCTTCAATCACAGCTACTTGAATTATATCATGTTTTTGTTGAATTTTCGTATAGCTGTCACATTCAGATAAATCATTGGGAGCACCACAGGCTGAAATTGTGCCGATAGAGTCTATATCTGCGGGAGTATGCTGTTTAAATTGTGCCATCTGTTCAGCACTTAAAATCTTAGATTCATCAAAGCCAAATTCAACCTCAGTATGCAATCCTTTTTGTTTAACTCGGCTTAAATTATAGAAGCGTTTATTAAACGTTGTTTTTACAAATGCCCAAAGACAACCGAGTAAATAACGGCGTTTAAACGGATCTTTTTCAAACCAATATTCCAGAAACTTCCAAGAGTAAAACCGGGCATAATTTTGCAGCACACCTTTGAGAACTTCTTCCCGCGTCATATTATCGGGTTTGATAATAGGAGTGACGAAATTATAATGAGAATAATCCCGAATTTCCACTTTATCTGCTAAATCTTGGAACAGTTCAGAAAACGGCCAAGGAGTATACATATTCCAATTGGTCATATCCGCTTTCCAATCTCGCGCCATGCGATAGGATTCTAAAATGGTTTCTGGGGTTTCATTGGGTAATCCCATAATAAACTGAACTTCCGCCAAAATCCCATTTTCTCGCAACAATTGAACGGCTCTTTTATTATCCGCAATTGTCGTTTCTTTACGGAACAAATTCAGGTTTAATTGAGCCGCAGCTTCCGTTCCTAATGACACATGAACTAATCCCGCTTTGCGATATAACGGGAGTTCTTGTTCATCTCTGAAAATATCCGTAACCCGCGTATTAATTCCCCAATGTACCCCTAAATTGCGATCAATTAATTCATTGCATAATGCCACAAATCGAGATTTATTAATTGTGGGTTCTTCATCGGCTAAAATGAAAAATCCAATCTTATGATCTTTGACTAAGGTTTCAATTTCATCCACAAAATGTTTCGGCGACCGAGAGCGATATTTGCGCCAGAATTTCCATTGACAACAAAACCGACACCGGAAGGGACAACCTCTGGAATAATTGGGAACCGCAACTCTCGTATTGAGAGGAGTATAAATATATTTATCCCAATCTAATAAACTCCAATCTGGGGTTAAAGTGTTTAAATCTTTAATTGGAGGATGGGCCGGAGTAGCGACTACTCTCCCTTCATCTAAAAAGGCAATTCCTAAGATAGTTTGACGGTCTATTTTATCAGTTCCGTTGGCGATCGCTCTTAATAAATTAACCGTTATTTCTTCCCCTTCTCCCCGAATAATATAATCCACCCAAGGCGCTTCACTCAACACTTCCCGATACATATAAGTGGGGTGAACACCGCCCATAATTGCCTTCGCATTCGGGCAAATTTGTTTAACTAATTTCAGGGTACTTTGAGACTTATAAATCATCGGAGTAATGGCCGTTGCTAAGACCACATCCGGTTGACGATCTTGCAAAATTTTCGCTAATTCGTCATCTTCAATAAAGTTACTCATCGCATCGACAAATTCGATGTCGGTAAACCCTGCGGTTTTCAACGCACCCCCCACATAAGGAGCCCAACTCGCAGGCCAATTTCCGGCAATTTCAGCCCCGCCAGAGTGATAATTCGGCTGAATCAACATGATCCGCATTTGCTTTCCTCCTGAAACCCTCAGTTTCTCTTCAGATTTGCGAACTCATGGAGATTATATAACCATATAGGAATCAAACGAGCAACGTTATCATAATTTAACACTTCGTAGTGAGTCCTTCAGGACTCAAAGCCCTGAAGGGCTTACTACTTTTGTAAGGTGTTCATGGCTTAAAGCCCTGAAGGGCTTACTACTTTTCAATTTCCGAAAAATCTACTTGTTCATAAAGTTCGCTTAAAGTAAATTGGAATTCAACACAACTCAGAGAGATCACATCCTGCTCTGAGTCATATTCGGTAAATCTCCATTGTTTTTCCCCGATTTTTGAATAGTGTTCCAAATAATAAGCATTTTGGTCAATTAAAATATATTCTTGAAATGTGGGAATAGAGCGATAAAAGCGAAATTTATCAGTTTTATCGTAACCTTCGGTTGATTTTGATAAAACCTCGACGATAATGGTGGGGTTAGTGACAGTGGTGGTATTTTTTCCTTGGTAAATAGGCTTTCCCTGGATTACCATCACATCAGGATAAACATAGCGTCGGGTGGCGGGTATCCAGAGGCGAACGTCCCCAATAAATAGCCGATATTTTTGTTCTTTGATAGTTAAAGGGAATTTTTTGTAAAAGTTTCCTGCAATTTGGTTGTGGTTAGTGGTGCCACTCGTCATCGGTATAATTTCTCCATCGTGATATTCGCTTTTATAGTCTGCGGTTTCCTCAAGGGTGAGGTATTCTTCCGGGGTATAAGTGCGTTTTTGGGTTGTGTTAGTTTCGAGTAGTTGCATAATATATTCCTCTATTTTGATAAGCCCCATATCGCTGCCAAGTTATCTACTGCAATTTGTTCAATCTCTTTTGATTCAAGCTTAACTTGCACATTGTCTTCATTATCAGAAAAAACTATTGTACTACCAAGGGCAGAACCTAGCATCCCTCCTATTTAAAAGAGAGTTTTGTGATTTCAACCCAATTTAACAAAAGCTTGATAGGGTTATCTGTATCTTATATAACAAAGAATTACTATAAGAGGGTTCTTCTACTGATCATTTTTAGGTCAATTCTTATCAGAGGGTAAAAAATCAGGGTTAAGAACTTCTTCTAAAGTAAAGGGAGACTCTGGGGGAAATTCATTAATTGATAAACCTGTTTCATCGGAGGCTAATTTTCGTGCATTTTGATAAGATTCATTAAAAATCTCTTCAAAAAAACGATATAAACTCGGACTGGTTTTGAAAGTATCTCCGAGGCGTATCCGATGTTCTGTAATGGTGTAACGCCAACTATTTGTTCGTTTCTCTGGCTGATATTTATACTTGAGTAAGTGCATGAGAAGTATTCTCAGATTACTTTTTAAAGCATTTTTTTCGCTTCTCCCCATACTTTCCAGTTCCTCTAGGATATTTTCTAAATCTATATCTGCAAAATTCCCCTCTTTTAATAAACTTATATTGGTTTGTAGCCACTCATAAAAATCCTGTTCATAAAGGGACTTTATTGTCATTAATTGAATCGTTGTCATTGAGTTTGACTCCCTTTCTATTCTGTACATCAGTCTAACAGATTCCACAATTTATCGCTATATCAGGTCAAGAAACCGGGTTTCTGTCCTGTATGAAAATGGCTATACTTAGAGTTGATTGAGAAACCCGGTTTCTAACTGACTCCATACTTGAAATGAATTTAATGTTATTGAACAGTATTATCTTCAAACATGACATCCTCATATAAAGTCTCAATAGGAGTACGGAAATCAATACTTGTTAGATGAATTTCACTCCCTGGATGGTAAAATTGCAAAACCCAAAAACCCTCACTATTTCGACGAAAACAGTCTACACGCTGACGTTTTTGGTTAATTAAAATATATTCTTGCAACGTTTCTAATTGTTGATAGTCAGCAAACTTGTCACCTCGATCAAAGGCTTCTGTTTTTGGGGATAAAACTTCAACAATTAAACAAGGATATTTTTTATAATTTGTTAATTCTCGATCTGTGATATCACAAGTCACTAAAATATCAGGATAATAATAAATATTAGCTGTATCGATTTGGGCTTTCATATCGGACATATAGACACGACAACCCCGCCCTCGAACATGATTTCTTAAGGCTGAAGCTAAGTTTAAGCAAATGGTAACATGGGCATCACTTGCTCCTGCCATTGCATAAACTTGTCCGTCAATATATTCGTGTTTGATAGGGCTGGTTTCTTCCCTTGCTAGATAATCTTCTGGAGAAATATAAGTTTCGTGTTGATTAGCAATCATCGTTTTGAAAATCAAGTTATTTTTAAATTAATTCTAACAGTTCGTAGTGAGTCCTAAAGGACTCAAAGCCCTGAAGGGCTTACTACTTTGTAGTGAGTCCTTCAGGACTCAAAGCCCTGAAGGGCTTACTACAAATAAGGTAAAATTTGGTAGTTTCTTGCAGAAGTGGCTCAGGGTGTTAAAAATGTCAAAAGGGTTTTATCAATGCTTTATTTATATTAGTTCATCCTTAATATTGTGGGGTTGCGGGAGTTCCGTTAATGTAGAAGTCTCCCCAACACCGAAACCACCCGAACTTATCCAAGAAAAACCCGTGAATGGTTTAGGAGGTTACTTTTATTCTAACGGTGAAAATGCTTTCGGCCCGTTTACCCAGCGCATGGTACAAAAATGTCAAGGCTTGAATGGGGGGAGTGTTTGTAATACCCAACAATGGCCAGAAGCCTTGTTCCTCAAAGCCTATGGACAAGAACGTTGTCCCGATGGGAGTCGCTTCAATCAAATTCTGGGCTACTGCGTTGAGGGAAATGAAGCGTTAGGGCCTTTTCCTAAAGAGCTTATCCCAACCTGTGACAACGCTAACGATAGCAGCACTTGTGTGTCAACTCGCCAGAATGCCCGGTTACTGTATAAAATGATGCAGGATAAAAAACTGATTACCCCGGTCGGTCGTCCGCCTCAGTTTGTTCTACTGGCTTTTGATGGTTCCCGTTCCCTGGATGCGTGGAAAAAATCTCGCAATTTCACTCAAAGTATGTCGAAAAAAAACATTAAGGCTCACTTTACCTATTTTATTAGCGGGGTTTACTTTGTCAATAATGAGAAACGCAATCTCTATACCCCTCCTGGGGGAAAAGGTCGGGGACGGTCTGCCATTGGTTGGGGTGGCACTCCCGCAGAGATTAATCTGCGCCTGGAACAGTTGAATAAAGCCTACCAAGAGGGTCATGAAATTGGCTCCCATGCGGTGGGTCATTTTGATGGGAGTCGCTGGAGTGAGGCGGACTGGACGCGAGAATTTGACTATTTTAATCAATTTATTTTTAATGCTTACAAAATCAATAATTTAAAAGGGTCTTTGGTATTTGATGTCAGTGAAATTCAAGGATTTCGTGCTCCTGAGTTGGGTCAAAGTCCGGGTTTATACAAAACCTTGAAAAAAAGAGGATTTCGTTATGATACCAGTCGAGTCGCCGCCGCGAATTATTGGCCGAAACTGGAAAATGGGGTTTGGAATTTCCCTCTGGCTTCTGTCACAACAGCGATGACTCGCAAAAATGTTTTATCGATGGATTATAACTTTTATTATCTCCATTCTAAGGCAAAACCAAATTCTAGTAATGCCAAACGTTATGAAGAGGATATGTTTCAAACCTATCTAAAATATTTCCAGAGTAACTATTTAGGAAATCGTGCGCCTGTACATATCGGTCATCATTTTTCCGATTGGAATCAGGGTGCTTACTGGAAAGCGCTATTTCGTTTTGCTGAGGCGGTTTGTGGTCAACCGGAAGTCCGATGTGTTACCTATAGTGTGTTAGCAGATTTTATGGATTTACAAACTCCTGAACAAATTGCTATCTATCAAAAGGGGGGTTTTCCCAAACCTAATCAAGAGACAATGAATTAAATTCTGTTCTTTTCATTAAAAACATCAAAATTGTATGAATAATAAACTTCGCAATTTTATCATTTTTGGATTTGCTATTCTGACTGCATTGGCAATTTTTGTTATGTCGCCAACCAAAGCTTATGCTTGTGCTTGTTGTGGATATGCTGGAGAATGGTATCAACGTACTGAAAACCTAGACTCTTCACAAGTTGAAGACCTCAATCAATTAAAGTTTTCTCCCTCGGCTAACCTTTATTTAACAGCAGCAGGGTTGGATATCGTTAAAGGAATTTCATCTAATTCTGAAACTTATCGCTTATTTCATTCTAAAAATAAACGGTCTTGGAATTTCCGTTTGGTGGATGAGACGGGTAAAACGGGTAATCTGTCGTTTACCCTCCCTGAAAAAATGATAGCTTTTGGAACGGATTTTTATGACAAGCCTACTCCCGATTCACGACTGTATAAAGAGTTAAGAATGGAAGGAAAAGTTGCAGGAAATGGGATATTTTCGCCGGGGATAGGTAGCGATAGCCGATTTCGACTAATTTTACAAGGGAGAGGGAATTATTGTTTAAATCCGACGGATTTTAAACACTGGAATTTACAAATTTTGGGTTCTGGTAGTTCTTATTCTTTTTATGGTTCTTTTGAATAGATGAGAAGAAAATGATTAGCTTTGTTTGGTTTTATAGTTATTTAATGGGTGCGTGCGTTTCAAACTTACGCACCCTACGGGGATAGGTTTTATAGTTATTTAATGGGTGCGTGGGTTCCAAACTTACGCACCCTACGGGGATAGGTTTTATAGTTTATTTAATGGGTGCGTGGGTTCCAAACTTACGCACCCTACGAGGATAGTGTTCACGCTTCTAAGCCCTGAAGGGCTTACTACGAAGGGGGAGAAAAATTATTGAGTTTTAAGCGGTTAAAGCTTGGCTGGATAACCGGAGAATTTCGGTGGTTTTGAAGCCCATTTGATGTAAGGCTTCTCCATAATTAACCATGAATTCTTCGACGATTTCAAGTTTGTTCATTCCTAATGCTTTGACATCAGATTCAACTTGATTCAGCATCCGCAAAATAATCGGTAGAATTTGACGATTTGCGATTTCTATTTCGCTTTTGACCTCGGTAAAATGTTGTTTTAACCAAATACTGCCAAAGTTGAGATGACTGTATTCATCTTTAACAACGGATTGAGTAATTTTTCGAGCAAAATTATCCGCAACTGGGATATAGTTATGGTAAGCTGCGATCGCAAAACATTCAATAACTAAAGATTGAATTAATAAACAGGTTGCTATTTTCTGTTGAATTTCCGCCGTTTTAAACAGTTGACGCAAATCGGCAAAAAAGTCTTTTGCCATTTCTAAATCAGGAATAACATCAAGGTTTTTTCCACAAGCTTCAAAACTTTTACGATGACCCCGTTCCATTTTGCCTAACTGAATTAATTCTTGGGAAAATTCGGGCAAAAGTTCAGCCAAACTGATAAAATTATCATAAGCTTCCTGTTCACCTTCAATCACAATTCCGTTAATCCGGCTAAAACTATCACGGTAAGTATCGCTATTGTAATCTAAAATTTTAGTTGCTAAAGATTGAGACATATTTGATAAATCTCCTGATGATGTACTGGGTTTAAGGGATAACTAAATCAGCATTAAATAGCAGGATTAGGCAAATTTTCTAGCCAAGGTCTTGCTCCGGTTGTCCGACGAATTTCTCGCCAAATTGCTGTAGCAGCTAACGCTCCATCTCCTGCTGCTATTATAACTTGATTTAACCCAACTTTTAAATCCCCAATTGCAAAAATTCTAGGGTGAGAAGTTCGACACATTTTATCAGTGAGTAAGTTATTTCCTTGTAGTTCCAGATTAATATCTTTGAGATAGGTATTATGATAGCGAGATCCCATTGAAATTAATCCAGTTTCTAACTCAATTAAGGTTCCATTGGTTAACTCAACTCCGGTCATTTGATGATTTTTTCCGATAAATTGATGAATGGGGGTTTCTATGATTGGATAACCATATTCTTTTAATTTATTTCTTAGAGGTTCACTAATGGTAAATGCTCCATGCGTAAAAATAGTAATATAAGGGGTAAACCAACTTAAATTAAACACCATTTCTTCAATTGCGGCTTCACTCCCAGCAAAGAAACCACATTTTTTATCAATCATTTCATATCCATCACAGACCATACAAACGTGCAGGTTATAACCCGCATATTCGTAAACATTTCGCATATCATCTAAGGGGGGTAAATAATCAATAATTCCACTTGCTGCAATTAAGTATTTTGAACGAAACACCGCTTCAATACTATTTTGACGACCGACTTTGACTTTAACAGCAAAGGTTTCTCCTTCATCGATGACTTCTTCAACAAAACCGTTGAGAAAATCCCCATCTAAACTGGCATAATGTTCTTTTCCCCGTTGTAATAAAACTCGCCCTGGCGTGTCAGGAGGTAAACCTAAATAATTATGTAATTCCTGCATCCAAAATGACCGAGCTTTGCCTTTATCAATAATTAAACTAGAAAGGCGATAACGTTGTAAATAAATTCCTGCCGAAAGTCCTCCAGCACCGCCACCAATCACAATAACATCATAGATTTGGTTTTGTTTTTCCGGTAAATTATTTTTGGAAAGCTGCATAATTTTTCTCCGTTGATTTATTAACTAATTCGAGCCATAATTGCCGCGAATAAAGGTAAAAATGTAAAACAAACTAATTCTCCTTTAATTAACCAGGATAGTCGATTCAGTTTGGAAGATTCTAAGCAAGGAGCTTTACCATTTTGTAAATCTTTAAACCATAAAATAAAGGTAAATGTAGGATACAATGATAATAAACTAACGAGGATAAATATTCCCATTTTTGCGTAAAAGAATGGATTATTTAGGTAATAATCTGTTCCTTTCCCAAAGTATAAAACTCTCAAGATTCCTGTAATCAGAATTATCGTTGCTGCTATTCCATACGCAGCATCAGCAAAAGCCACTCGTTTCGCTTCATCAAGAGTGATTTCTTTTTTTAAGTTGAAAGCCTCTACAGTGAGTGCCGCAAACGCTAACATAAATCCTAAGTAATGAAAATAAGCGGTAATTGAACTAGCCCACATGATTCTATAAACAGTGTGATTGAAAATTTTTGGATTTTTGTTGGCTAATCAGAGCGAATACGCTCTGCAATTAACTCTGTTGGAAAGCAGTTTTGTTAAGAGTTGGTAGGAGATAAAATATCTCCCACCCTTTAATAATTAAGGCTTATCCTTAACTATTTCTAGTTTCCATTGTTGCCATTCTACCATACCACCTGTAATATTGAATACCTCTGTAAATCCTAACTGAATTAGACAATCGCCCGCTATAGGACTGCGGTGAGATGTTAAACAAATAACAGCAATCGGTTGATCAGGGGATAAATCTCGAAACCATTGAGGTAAAATCCAGTTACGAAGTCCATAAATTCTTGCCATCAATAGTCGAGGTAAACTTAGATTGATGGCATTAGGAGCATGACCTGTGACATACTCTAACTGACTGCGAACATCAATCAGTAAAGGCGGATGAGATAACTGAGTGAATTCCAGAGGAGATAGATTAACAAGACTAGGTTTCACAGAAGATATAGAGGCCATAGAAAATGCTTGAATTTTAACTTGAAACCCGGGTTTTGATCTTTTTAATTGCGGCTTTCTAATTCACATTGATGACCGTGTTGATGTTGATGTTCATGTTGATGTTCATGTTGATGTTCATGTTGATGTTCACCTTCATGTTCGTGACATTGGGGTTCTTCCCTAATTAAAGAACCATCAAGATAGGCATTCACAGCTTTATCTAAATCGGTTTCTTTAGTAATAATCGCTTCAATTGTTTTTCCTTCTAACCGTCTTACTAAACCTTTTCCCATGCCTCCAGAAATCAAAACCTGCACATCATCTAAAGGATGGGGTTCGTTGGCAGAACTATTATGAAACGATTGTTCAGGGGATAATTCTAACAAGTTCTTGCCCAGAATTTCACCCTCGTTAATCTCGTAAATCCAAAACTTACGGCAATGTCCGCTATGTTCGGTAATAGATGTTTTATTTTGACTGGTGACAGCAATTTTCATGATCATTCTCCGATTTAGAGTTGAGTTAACTTTTATTTTTTCTGTTGATAAAATTTGGGGGAAGTCTCTATTTTTGACTTCTGTTTGAGAGCCACTAATTTTGAGGCTTGCAAGTGTTAATCCCTAACAAACGATAGATCCCGCAAAAACCCATTAAACCACTGATGATGAGCAACACTGAAGCAACATCTAATCCAATTCCCAAGGCGGTACCTGAGTAGAGACTCAAACCGCTATACAGAAAAATTGCTGCTAATAAGAAGCGAATGATTCGATCTAAGTTTCCGACATTACTTAACATTGAACACTCCTAATCCTAGTAAAAAAAACAGATTGGGTTGCTGAAGTTGAAAAATATCGACTCTATGATTATATATCTAATTAGTCATTAAACGACCTTAAGATTTGTTTAAATCCTCCTGATGAAATCAACAAAGCTCGCCAACTGAGTCCCAATGGCATTATTGGTGTGAATCTGATGGTGGTGGCACGAGATTATGAAACTCTAGTTCGTACAGCAGCCAGCCAAGGGGTTAACTTAATCATTTCCGGTGCCGGTTTGCCTCTCCAGCTACCGGAATATACCGCCGACTATCCAGAGGTTACTCAACAGTGTAAGTTTTGTTGACAAATGCTAATGTATGCTATAGTTTAAGACATGGCATACATACCACTCAGGAAAGCGGTCGAATTTCTGGGTCTACATCCAAATACGTTGAGAAAATATGCCGATGAAGGGAAAATCAAAAGCATCAAAAACCCGGCAGGGCAAAGACT
>NZ_JACJSC010000050.1 GCF_014697575.1 Planktothrix sp. FACHB-1365
AGTCTTTGCCCTGCCGGGTTTTTGATGCTTTTGATTTTCCCTTCATCGGCATATTTTCTCAACGTATTTGGATGTAGACCCAGAAATTCGACCGCTTTCCTGAGTGGTATGTATGCCATGTCTTAAACTATAGCATACATTAGCATTTGTCAACAAAACTTACACTGTTGAGTAACCCCCACTTATGTTTGAGCAAAAGTGCAGGGTTTTAGTACCTTAGCCTAGAGTGCTATAACAAGCCCGCTTTAAATTCCAGCACCATCTAAAAACTCTTGAATGGTGCGATCTTTAAGACGGCAATGGGTTGCTGCCAAAACCGAGTATTCTTCATCAATATCGGTTGTCCGTTCTCCAAAGGTTAACTGATTTGAGTCAGGGGAGTAGTCTAATTTGAGAGCCGCTTCTAGTTGATTAGGATCAGTAGAAGATTGTTGTTGCAGTGTTTGGACTTGCTGTTCTAATAGTTCAATCCGATCTACTAACATCCGAATCACCTGGGCTTCTGAGTCAGGAAGACTGCCATGTTCGAGAGGTTCGATCCGAACCCCAGAGCGATAGACAACGCGACCCGGAACACCCACAACGGTACAATTAGAAGGAACATCCCGCAGTACCACCGATCCGGCCCCAATCCGAACATTGTTACCCAGTTGGATATTGCCTAAAACTTTAGCTCCGGCTCCAACAACAACATTTTCTCCCAGGGTAGGATGACGTTTCCCGCTTTCCTTTCCGGTTCCCCCTAAAGTTACTCCTTGATAAATTAGGCAGAAATCTCCTAAAATAGCCGTCTCACCAATCACAACCCCCATGCCATGATCAATAAAGACCCCTTTACCAATCACAGCACCGGGATGAATTTCAATTCCCGTCAAAAACCGAGCGATGTGGGAAATCAGACGAGGAATAAAGGGCAGTCCCAAAACATACAACCCATGGGCAAGACGGTGGAAGACCAAAGCCTGAAGACCTGGATAGCAAAACAGGACTTCTAACCAATTGCGAGCGGCAGGATCACGCTCAAAAATAATACGAAAATCATCTTGAAGGGTCTTGAGCATCGATTAATAACCCATTTTTATTATACAAACCACTTTTCCCCTTGTGAACTCCCCAAACTTCCGCTATACGGTTGCTAATGGGCTTCCCGCTTCAGTTAGGAAATACCTTAAAAACTCCGTAGTTTTTTTGGACTTACATTCCTTCCCAAGGCAGGAATCCAGGTTCCCAAGATCCAAAAACTTTATCTTTCAACCTCTACCGATTAGCTTGGATGATCGCTTATGGTATTGAAGTTGCAGATCGAACCTAAATTATATCAGATTTTGTATCGACTTACGGGCAATTCCCGGTTTTGAAATTCAGCTTTTTGGGTTGAGTCCACTGATTATTCGTTTTTTCCCTGACGATTATGCTGTTATTCTTCATGAGTGTGATCATATTGGCAACGCTATGGATTACTCAGGGGGTTGTTTTATTTCCCCTGGATGTAATCGGTAGTCTACACTTGCCCCATTGGATAAGTTTAGTCGTAATATTAGTCGTACTATCTTGGTGCTTGGGTAACTAATCGGGTGGGGTCTAAGCACCACGCACGAACCATTTGTCAACAGTTAACAGTCTATACCGTAATAAATTTGGGGATATGGAGAGCAATTATTCTTGGGGTACGGATGTTCATCAAACCACAATTCCTTTGCGGAATCATCAAAGACGACAGATTCGTCCGTTATATCGTGCGGTGTTATTGATGGTATTAGCAACCCTGGCAATGGGTGTGCATTCTTTTCGTCTGGTGCAATTGCAACTGATAGATGGCCCGAAAAACCGAGAACGAGCCGAAGAAAACCGGATTCGGTTAATCCCCATTCCTTCTAATCGGGGTTATATCTTAGATCGCAACAATAAACCCTTAGCGGCGAATCATTTAACCCGTGCCTTATACGTTTGGCCCAAGGAACAAACCCCTGAGCAATGGTCACAAATTGCCACAATGCTCAGTCCCGTCCTGAACATGACCCCGGAAAAGATTTTAGCCCCCATTCAAAAAGTCGGGTATCACTCCCCTACGGCCGTCAGAATTACTCAGTTTCTAACGCCAGAGGCCTTTGTTTGGTTAGGAGAAAAATCGGCCGAGTTACCCGGATTGGAAGTCCGAACGGAATCTAACCGTTATTATCCTCAAGGAAGTTTAGGTTCACAGGTCTTGGGCTATATTGGTGAAGCGACGGCGGAGGAGTTGAAAAAACACCCACAATGGCCGATGGGGATGATTGTCGGACAGTTGGGGATTGAAGCCAGAGCCAATGAAGCCCTCTCTGGGGTCTGGGGTTCTCGCTTAATTGAAGTGAATAGTTTGAACCAAGAATTGCGAGAATTAGGTCAACGTCCCTCTAAAGGGGGAAAAAATGTTAAATTAACCCTCGATTTAGACTTACAAAAAACAGCAGAAGCAGCCCTCGGAGATCAACGGGGGGCCGCCGTTGCCTTAAATGCCAAAACGGGAGAAATTTTGGTGATGGCTAGTAGCCCCCGATTTGATCCCAATATATTTACAAAACCCATTAGCCAAAAACAATGGGAAGAACTACAAAACCAGGATGATCCCTTTTTAAATCGAGCGCTACAAGGCTATCCACCGGGGAGTACCTTCAAAATTGTGTCCTCGGCGGCGGGGATGGGTTCGGGTAAATTTAGTCCTGATTCCATGCAGCAGACCTATAGTTCGATTACGGTCGGGGGAATTACCTTTAACGAACATAGTGGAGGTTATGGGGTGATTGGATTTCGAGATGCCCTAGCCTTCAGTAGTAACACCTTTTATTATCAACTGGGGATGGCTGTTGGCCCGGAAGCCATTGCCGAATGGGGTAAACGGTTGGGGATTGGAAATACCAGTTTAGACCTTTTAGGATTACAAGAAGGGTCAGAAGGATTTATTCCCACCCCGGAGAATAAGGAAAAAACCTATGGCGAACCTTGGTATTTAGGGGATACCGTTACGATGTCCATTGGTCAAGGGGCTGTGTTAGCAACACCATTAGAGTTGGCGGTCATGGTGGCTTCCATTGCCAATGGGGGATATCGGGTGAAACCCCATTTGTTAGAGGAATTAACCCATACAGCAACAGCAAAACCGGAGCCTACTGGCATGAAGCCAGAAGTTGTTCAGGTGATCAAAGAAGGCTTGATTTCTGTAGTTGAGTATGGGACAGCCACCGTGATGAATGATGGGTCTATTCCTTTAACGGGGGGTAAAACTGGAACGTCAGAAGTGTTAGGACAAACCTCTCACTCTCTGTATGTGGCTTTTGGGCCTGCCAGCAAACCTGAAATTGCGATCGCGGTTGTGGTTGAAAATGGGGGTTATGGGTCTAAATCCGCTGCCCCTGTGGCTAAAGCTATTTTCCAAACTTATTTTAATAAAAGCAAACCTGCTTCAGAAGACGTCAACGCCCAAAATACCGAGGAACCCCCAACTCCATAACCAAGGATTGACCTTTGGCTATTGACGGTTGACAGTTATCAGTGTAGAGACGCGCCATGGCGCGTCTGTATCAGTTATCAGTCTAAGAGTTAAGCATCAATCAGCTAATGACCGATGACTAATGACTATTACTTACTTTTCCCTCATCCCCTCATCCCCTTGTCCCCTCATCCCCTTGTCCCCTTGTCTCCTTGTCCTATTTCTTCAACCGATGAGGAGAACGATAGAAGGGACGTTTGACAACAACGGCGGGATAGGTTTTGCCGCGAATTTCCACATCTAAGGATTGACCGATTTTGGATAATTTTGTAGGAACATAGGCCATTGAAATAGCTTTTCCTAAAGTTGGAGATAAAGTTCCACTGGTAATTTCTCCGACTTTTTCTCCATTGCATAAAACCGGATATCCGTGACGGGCAATATATCGTCCTTGCATTTCTAACCCGACTAATTTTTGCTTGACTCCGGCTGTTTTTTGTTGTTCTAATGCTCGACGACCAATAAATTTTCCTTTGGTTTCCCAATGAATAATCCAGCCTAAACCTGCTTCTAAAGGAGTTGTGGTTAAATCAATATCTTGCCCATATAATGCCATTGCCGCTTCTAAACGCAGGGTATCTCTTGCCCCTAAACCGCAAGGCATTACCCCGGCTGTAGCTAAATTTTGCCATAATTCCACACCCATAGCCGGATCAACCATAATTTCAAATCCATCTTCTCCGGTGTATCCTGTGCGGGCAATAAAGGCAGGTTGTCCTAAGATTGTTGTAGTAATATGACCAAAAAATTTAACGTCAGAAAGATTATCGTTAACAAAGGGTTGTAATACTGCTTCTGCTTGTGGCCCCTGAACCGCTAATAAAACTTGATCTCTGGATAAATCCTCTAATGTTACCCCGTGATCCTCAATATGAGCGCTAATCCAAGCTTTATCCCGTGAGCGAGTTGCTGCATTCACAATCATTAACCCTTGGGGTTGGTTGGTGATCGGATCAATACCTTGGTTATAAAAAATAATATCGTCTAATATTCCTCCCTGAACATTTAACAAAGCACTATATTGGGCTTCACCCGGTTGTAAACGGCTTAAATCTGATGGCACAAGGGACTGTAACGCCTCAATCAAATGTTCTCCTCGCAGAATAAATTTACCCATGTGGGAAATATCGAACATTCCTACAGTTTGTCGGACGGCTTCATGTTCTCGGTTAATTCCTGTAAACTGAACCGCCATTTCCCAACCGGCGAAAGGTACCATGCGGCCATTGAGTTCAACGGAGACGTTATACAGGGGAGTACGAGAAAGGGTCATTGTCATATTGGTGTTGACTGTTAGCTGTTGACTGTGTACAGACGTACCAAAAGCCTTACGGCAATAGCCTTACGGCATGAACCGGCTTCGCCAAGGCACGTCTCTACTGACTGTTGACTGTTGATAGGGTTTTAGGTCAATCGTTGAATTACTCCTGTTTGATCATAATACTGTTAAAACCGATTGTTGAATAACCCCATGCCAACGGTCAACACTGCGATACTTCAGCGTGAGCTCAGTGCAAAGCGGTCAACCTTCAGCAACTGATATTAGAATAGTTAGAACCGCTCTTATGTTGTTTTACGGGACTTATTCATGTCAGTATTGGCAGCGATCGCAGTTCTTGCAGTGTTAATTGTCGTTCATGAATTGGGGCATTTTTTAGCCGCTCGTTTCCAAAATATTCATGTTAATCGGTTTTCTATTGGTTTTGGCCCGATATTGTGGAAATATCAAGGCCCAGAAACCGAATACGCTATTCGAGGTCTTCCATTAGGAGGATATGTAGGATTTCCTGATGAAGATCCTGAGAGTACCATTCCTAAAAATGACCCCAATTTACTGAGTAATCGTCCCGTTTTAGATCGGGCAATTGTGATTAGTGCGGGGGTGATTGCTAATTTAATTTTTGCCTATTTTCTATTAGTCACTCAAATTGGGATTATTGGGGTTCCCAGTTTTAATTATGAACCGGGGGTGAAAGTTGCCGAAGTCGCTCAAGATGTGAACTCGGCGGCTAACCGAGCCGGAATTGAATCGAAAGATATTATTTTGGCTGTAGACGGTCAGGATTTAGGAGCTTCGGAAACTTCCATTAAAACCTTAATTAATGTGATTCAAAATAATCCGAATCAACCCTTATCTATGGAGATTAAACGACAGGATCAACTTGTATCCGTCAAAGTCGTTCCTGAACCGGGAAATGATGGGAAAGGTCGCATTGGAGTCCAGTTAACGTCTAATGGAACTGTCGTTCGTCATCGGGCTGCAAACCCCATTCAGGCGTTTACCGAAGGAGCAACGGAATTTCAACGGATTATTAATTTAACCGTATCCGGTTTTGGTCAACTGATTAGTAACTTTAGTGAAACCGCAGAACAGTTATCTGGCCCTGTAGGAATTGTGGCAATTGGGGCTGATATTGCCCGTTCAGATGCGGGAAATTTGTTTCAATTTGCAGCTTTAATTAGTATTAACTTGGCGTTCATTAATATTCTCCCCCTTCCGGCTTTAGATGGGGGTCAATTAGCATTTTTATTAATTGAAGCGTTGCGCGGGAAACCCTTACCCGATAAAGTCCAAGAAAGTGTGATGCAAACCGGGTTAATGCTGTTATTAGGATTAGGGGTTTTCTTGATTATTCGAGATACCGTTAATTTAGCCGATTTAAGTTGGGTGCGATCGCTCTTTCCCCAGTAAACAATCAATATGGTAACTCAGAAAAAGCGGGGAACAAAACAACGGGCTTTAGAAATTTTATTGCGACTCAAACGCCTTTATCCTGATGCAACTTGTAGTTTAAATTATCAAACTCCAGTGCAATTATTAGTGGCAACAATTCTGTCAGCCCAATGTACAGATGAACGAGTCAATCAAGTGACTCCAGCCTTATTTGCTCGATTTCCTGACGCCGAAAGTTTAGGGAAAGCCGACCTGACAGAACTGGAAACCTTAGTCCGGTCAACGGGGTTCTATCGCAATAAAGCTCGCCATATTAAAGCAGCTTGTCAACTCATCGCCGAAAAATACGGGGGACAACCTCCAAAACTGATGGAACAGTTGTTAGAACTCCCTGGAGTGGCTCGGAAAACGGCTAATGTGGTGTTAGGTCATGGCTATGGGATTAATATGGGGGTCACGGTGGATACCCATGTCAAACGCCTGAGTCAACGGTTAGGACTGACAACCCAGACTGACCCCATTCGGATAGAACGGGATTTGATGGAGTTGATTCCCCAAGAAGACTGGGAAAATTGGTCAATTCGCTTAATTTATCATGGTCGCGCTATCTGTACAGCCAGGAGTCCAGCGTGTTATAATTGTGAATTGTCTGATTTATGCCCATCTGTTCAAGGGGCAACCGTCCCCAACGCAGAAAAACGTCTAGGCTAAAGCATAAATAATCATTTAGGAGGAAGACAGCCTTAATATGGCTAAGAAAAGCATGATTGAGCGCGATAAAAAGCGCAAAAAATTAGTAGAGAAATATGCTGAAAAACGCGCTGAACTAAAAGAACAGTTTGAGCAAGCAGAGTCTCAACTGGAAAAAATGGAAATTCACCGCAAAATTCAACAATTACCTCGCAATAGTTCTAAAACCCGGGTGCGTAACCGTTGCTGGTTAACCGGACGCCCCAGAGGCTATTATCGGGATTTCGGATTATCTCGCAACGTCATCCGCGAAATGGCGCACCAAGGGTTATTACCGGGCGTTGTCAAGTCCAGTTGGTAACAGACTATTCCTCATCCGTTTTTGGGGCGGGGTTTTCTCGCCCTGATAACGGTTGGTGTACGAATCGTTCCCGTCCACAGCAGCGCTCAATGCCTAAACTATCTAATAACAAATCACTAACGGCATTGGCAATTGCAAATTCCCCAAAAAAGCTTTTTGAAAAATCAAAAGATTCCATTTCGGTAACAATCGCAATCACTAAAGACCCGACATCATTTTCCCCTTCCATGCGTTGACGAATATAAATTTTAGCGGCGCGTTCTGCTATGGTTTCATTGACGGCTTCGGGGATAAATTGTTCATCTAACCAAGTGTGTAAGGTTTGTTTTAACCATTCTCCTTCCTGTTGGAGATTTTCACTAGGGGGTAAGGTAATTGGGGTAATCGGTTCATTCATATAGGCTTGAAAGTTGATAGTTGACAGTTGACGATAAAATTGAAGGATTCTAGTCTTGAACCAGGGTGATAATAGGAGAGTCTTTTCCGGTGTATTCTTCAGAAATTTTAGTTTTCACTAATTCAGCAAATAGTCGATTAATGGCAGACTCTATAGAATTCGCTTCTCGTTTAAAACAAACTTGAAAGCTTTTGGCTTTATCATAAGTTTTCGTTTCTTTTCTATAGGTTTTTTGAGTTTTGGCTTCGACAAAGACAGAAGGATTTGGACGTTTATACCAATATAATTGATAAGAATAGGTGGAATCATTTCCTTTAAATTTAAGAATATCTTCCCCATGTCCGGGAATACTGAGATAGTAAAATTCCCCCCGTTGATAGATTTGCAGATAGCCCCAAGTTTTCTCCGTTTTGTTGAGGAGTTTTGTTAAGGTACTTTCCAACATAAAGGATGAATTAAGATTTAGCATAGATGAGGTAATAGCCGTTAATATCGTATTCAAATCATAGCAAAGTTTGTCACCTATGCAATATGATGTTAGCGCCATTATCCAAGGGTATGCACAAGGATACTTTTTGATGGCAAATGATGGGGAAGATAGCCTGGGATGGTATTCTAGTCGAGAACGGGCGCTGATTCCCCTGAATGAACAATTTCGTTATCCGCGTTCTTTGCAACGGGTTTTGAATCAAAATCGGTTTACGGTTGCGATTAATCAAGATTTTAACGCTGTTGTGGAAGGGTGCGCTAATCGGGAAGAAACGTGGATATCCTCGGAATTAAAGCAAATTTATCACGCCTTAAATAAAGCCGGGTTTGCCTATAGTTTTGAAACGTGGAAAGAAGGTGAGTTAGCCGGAGGAATATTAGGTATTGTGATTGGGGGAGCGTTTATTGGAGAATCGATGTTTTTTAATATTCCTGATGGTTCTAAGGTGGCAATGGTTAAATTAGTAGAACGATTAATTGAAAGAAAATTTATTCTCTTTGATGCTCAAATGAATAATCCCCATTTAGAACGATTTGGCTCTTATATTATAAAAAATCAAGATTATAAAAAACTTCTCAAAAAAGCCATTATTCAACCTTGTTCTTTTTAGGCTCAGTTGATATGCTAATCGTTTTAGCCGTTGTCCTAGCAATCTGTACTGAGGTCGTAATCATTTAAAACCTCTGCTGAAACTGGCAAAAGTATGAATCCGCTTCCTGGATAGGGAGAATGTTAAGGAAGATACCCAGGAAATAATATGATTATTTTAGATAATTCATGGGTGTGTGTCGTCATAGCGTCGTTTGAATCCAATTTTTTTACGGATAGGAGGCAAAGTCCCAAGAATGTAAAACTGTGAAGATCTAGCTATAAAGGGTTGAGAGTTGTCTAATCAGAGGAGAAGGAAGGCACTTTGGTTTTATCACGGGCGAAACAGTTTTGGAATTTTGGACAAACGGTATTAGGGATTATTTTTCGTCATCCTGTCCCTGGAACCAGTATTATTCCCATTTTGCCTAATGGCCAAATTGTTTTGGTGCGACGTCGAGATAATGGCAAATGGGCTTTACCGGGAGGCATGGTAGACTGGGGCGAAGAAATCTCAACTACAATTCAACGGGAATTGGCTGAAGAAACTGGGTTAGAATTAGTGAAAATTCGACGTTTAGTGGGTGTATATTCGTCGCCAGATCGAGATCCTCGAATTCATTCTATCTGTGTGGTTGTGGAAGCGGATGTTCAAGGAAACTGTCAAGTTCAGGACATCCATGAAATTACGGAGGTTAAAGCCTTTGATGTCACATCCCTCCCCACGGATTTCAGTCATGACTGTGAACGTCATCTTCAGGACTATTTAAACGGTCTGACGACGTTAGCTTAAGGTTTGTCCACTGTATTAATAATTAGGATGTATCAATTATTCCATCATTTCCGGGTTCAAATTCCCCAAGGCCAGATTTTTTGGCGTGAAGCAGGCTATGGCCCTACGATTATTTTTCTGCATGGGTCTTGGGCTGATAGTAGTCAATGGATTCCGTTAATGCAGCATTTAAGTGTTGAATATCATTGTGTTGCACCGGATGTTTTGGGATGCGGAGAATCTCGATCTTTTACGAAAATTCACCCTTCTATTAGTTTGGAAGTGGAGTGTTTAGCCGAACAAATTAAATCCCTGAAACTGAAGGAATTTTGTTTAGTGGGTCACGGTTTGGGCGGATGGATTGCCACTCGTTATGCTTTAGAATATCCCGATGCTGTCAAAGGCTTAGTGGTGATTGCCCCGGAGGGAGTGGAATTTCCCAACTATAAAAAAGAATGGGGACGAATCCGACAATTAGCGGCTAATTTTTCCCCCTTGGTTTGGTTTTTGAAACTGATTTATCCCTTAGCGTGTCTATTTGGAAAAGGAAAAAAAATTAAGGCTGAGTTAAACCAACGCCAGATGATGTTGCAGTGGCCCGTTGCGAATAAATTGTTATATCAGCGTCGGTGGGCGGAAATTCACGGGGAAATGCTGAATCAACGTCTCCATGAGTTGAGGTTGCCGACTTTGGTTTTACAAGGAAATGAAGATACTGCCATTGCTGATCAACACAGTAAAACCTATTCCGAAATTACACCGATGGCTCAATGTCAAATTATTGAGGGCGGACAACCGAATTTACCCGTACAAATGCCAGAAGTGATTGCTCAATCGATTAGAACGTTTATTACCACCCATGTTCAGTTTTCAGAGCCGCCATCCCCCGAAATATTAGATGAGGATCAACCAAAAGATGAGTCTTCCTATCAGGAAACTGCTTGGTAAAGTAACGGTGTAAGCGGGTGCGATCCCCTCCTGTGAGAATAACAGCACTATTAGGATATTCTGTTTGCCATGCTTTGATAAAATCGTGCATTCCCGCCAATAGCGTATAAATAATTCCACTCTGAATGGCTTCTGGGGTGTCGGTTGCCCAGCGTTGGGGTAGATTTTGGGAAAATTCAATCGTTGGTAACGTGGCCGTTCTTTGGGCTAAGGAAGATTGTTGCAGACCTAAACCGGGCAAAATAGCCCCTCCGACTAACCGTTGGTGGGCATCTGCTCCAGTTAAAGTCAGGGCTGTTCCGGCATCAATCACTAAAATTGGCCATCCATAGCAGGTTCCGCCTCCGAAAACAGCTAAGGCTCGATCAATGCCTAAAGTTGAATACATCTCCTTCAGGGGAACGTCTGCCAAGGTTAACGCTCGCACCTGGGGGGATGTTGCCCCGTATTCAGTGGGTTCGGAAACCACAGAGGCCACCAGTAAGGGCAGATTGTCTGTGAAGGTTGGGGGTTGCTCCGTATTTTCCTGATCCCAAGCTTCTAATACGGTTGTACCCGCTAGTTTAGCCCAATGTCGGCGGGAATTTCCCAGCATTAATCCAAACCAAGGCTGTTCACTGACTATCGAGGATGAAGAGAATTGACGCATCTATCTTAAGAAATAGTTTTTTTTTATGTAACAATATCTTAAGATATCTTTACAGAACCTTTGGGGTTGAGGGTGCATCTTCAAACCTGATCTGTTTCCGGTGAAGACGAAAATCTGATGATCGCCGGGATGATTAATCTCTTAATATCAACCCCTTTAACCTGATATTTTTTCTTCATTTTAACTTAAAAAATTGGAAATCAAAATTTAATTTTTATGGAGTACATTCCTATGTCTATACTTCATTTAGATGCTCCTTACTGTTCATGGCCCAAAAACTCTATGTTCAGCTATTGTGAATCTGAAAAACTCGCTTCGATTGCCTTATCGCAAGACGATATAGATCAACATCAGATTCAATTTTATGATCTACTTAATCAGATTAATAAAGAAATTATTAGTACCTTAGATTTAGATAAAGTTTTAAGTTCTGCCTGTCAACAACTGGGTCAAATTATAAAATGTAGTCGGGTGAGTGTTTTAGTCAAAGAATCTAACTCTGAGCAGGAATTTATGACGCGAGGTGAATATAATTCGGGGGAATATTCGAGTCAACTGGGAATTAAACTCAGCGTCAATGATAATCGGCATTTACAGGTTTTATTGTCTCAATCGCAACCTTTGGCGGTAACAAAATTTCAAGACTTTCCGGGTTTAGGAGAAACAACAAAAGCTTTAATTGATCAGTTAGAAATTCAATCCATGTTAGCCATTGCTGTTCGTTATCAAGGGGAAGTTCAAGGGATTATTGGACTTCAGCAATGTGATCGAGAACGGGAATGGCAAGATTGGGAAATTCAACTGTTAGATGGAATTGCATCTCCTTTAGCGATCGCCATTCATCATGCTCAATTATATCAAGAAACTCGCTGTAAAGCGGAACAAGAAGCGTTATTACGGTTAGTGATTAATCAAATTCGCAGTAGTTTAGAATTAAATACCATTTTAAAAACTGCTGTTCAAGGGGTTCGGCAGGTTTTGAATACAGATCGAGTCGTAATTTATCAGTTTATAGACGGTTGGCAAGGAGAAATTAAAGTTGAGGATTATCGAGTGCCTTGGCCGTCAATTTTTGGGGATAAAATCACAGATAATTGTTTTCCTGAACAACATGGGAACCTCTATAAAAATGGACGAGTTCGAGCAATTAATGATATTCATCAATCGGATTTAGATCCCTGTCATCTGAATTTTTTAGCTGCGTTACAAGTCCGAGCTAATTTAGTTGTCCCGATATTAATGGGGGGAGAAACAGAACAAAATCAATCTAATAATCAACTTTGGGGATTATTAATTGCTCATGAATGTAGTCATCCTCGCTATTGGAAATCTTGGGAAATTGAAGGATTACAACAACTCGCAGATCAATTAGCGATTGCTATTAAACAAGCACAACTTTATACCCAAGTTCAAGAAACCGCTTGGCAATATCAACTTCAAACTCAACAGTTACAAGCGACCTTAGAAGAACTCAAAAATGCCCAGATGCAACTGATTCAAAGTGAAAAGCTATCAAGTTTAGGTCAAATGGTAGCGGGAGTTGCCCATGAAATTAATAATCCTAATAACTTTATTTATGCTAATATTTCCCATGCCAGAGGGTATGTTGATAATTTGGTAAATGCTTTAAATCAATGTCGAGAATTTAGTCCTGAAATGGCAGAGTTTGTCAGTCAAATCAGTGAAGAAATCGAATTAGATTTTATTCAAGAAGACTTTCCCCAGTTAATTGATTCTATGGAACAAGGCAGTGTGCGAATTCGCTCAATTGTTAATAGCTTAAAAGATTTTGCTCGTTTGGATGAATCGGAATTAAAATTTGTTGATTTAACAGAAGGGTTAGAAAGTAGTCTAAGTTTATTAGAACATAAAATGAATCAAATTAGTGTCCATAAAGAATATGAAAAAATTCCTAAAATTAATTGTTTTGCGGGTCAAATTAATCAAGTGTTTTTTCAAATTTTAAATAATGGGATTGATGCGGTTAAGGAGCGAGGTAAAGATGGAAAAATTACGATTAAAATTGCTAATAAAAACTTTGATTTTATCCAAATTATTATTCAGGATAATGGCTTAGGAATTCCCGATGACATTAAATCTCGGATTTTTGATCCTTTCTTTACAACAAAACCTGTAGGTCAAGGGACAGGAATGGGACTGGCTATCTGCTATCAAGTGATTGTTAAAGGTCATGGCGGGAAGTTGGAATTTAAGAGTCAAGACGGACAAGGAACAGAATTTATCATTGAGATTCCTTGCCAATAACATGATATTATCAGGGCAATTCCCCTTGAGGGCTAACCATGAACCCTTTTAATCATTATATCAGGCAACTATCAGGGAAAGTTCGGTTGCGAACAGTTTTAATTATTCCGTTTCTGCTACAAATTATTGTTGCGGTCGGATTAACAGGGTATTTATCCTATCGGAATGGACAAAAAGCAATTAATGATTTAGTCACGCAATTACAACAAGAAATTGCAAATCGGATTCAAGAACGTTTGGATAACTATTTAGCTAAACCTTATTTTTTAAATCAAATTAATGCAGAAGCCGTTCAATTGGGAATTTTAAATTTAAACAATTCTCAACTTTTAGAACAACGATTTTTTAAACAAATTCAATTATTAAAATCTATTCAAGGGATTTATTTTGCTAATCCTGAAGGAGAAATTGTTTTAGTTAATTATACTTCTTCTCAAGGATTTCTTTCTTTAATTAGTGAAAATTTTCCCAA
Source organism: Planktothrix sp. FACHB-1365 (assembly GCF_014697575.1). Lineage (GTDB taxonomy): Bacteria > Cyanobacteriota > Cyanobacteriia > Cyanobacteriales > Microcoleaceae > Planktothrix. Next base: position 13,833 of record NZ_JACJSC010000050.1, read on the forward strand.
ACGAGCGATTTATCAATTAGATGAAAAAGGAAATCGAACTCAACGGATTGCTACTGATCTTTATGATGCTAAAACTCGACCTTGGTATCAACAAGCAATGCAAGCGAATCAAACAAAATGGAGTGGTGTTTATACTTTTTCCAGAGGAGATGTAGGAATTACTTTGGCTACACCGATTTATGATCAAACGGGTAATCTTAAAGGATTAATAGCGGTTGATTTACTATTAGAATTAATTGGAGATTTTTTACATAATATTAAAATTAGTCCTGCTGCTCAGACTTTTATTGTAGATGAGTTAGGACAATTAGTAGCCACTTCTACAGAAGAAAAACCCTATATTAAATCGGAAGAAAATCAAATCGCAAAACCCTTAAAAGCGATTGAAAGTTCTAATCAATTAACTCAATCAACGGTGAAATATTTAATTCAAAATTTTCATCAATTTAACCAAATTCAAACATTACAACAATTAGAATTTACTTGGAATGGACAAAAACATTTTCTACAAGTTCTTCCCTACAAAGATCAGTATGGTTTAAACTGGTTCGTCGTCGTGGTGATTCCTGAATCGGATTTTATGCAACATATCCATGAAAATAATCGCATTACTATTTTATTATGTTTAGGAGCGTTAGGACTGGCTATTATTTTAGGAATTATTACCAGTCGTTGGGTGAGTCAACCGATTTTTGAACTCAGTCAAGCGGCGGATGGGTTATCTAAAGGAAATTGGGGAACACCCATTCACCACAAACCCATTCATGAATTAAGACGGTTAGCGCAAGCGTTTAATCAAATGCGAATTCAGTTAAAACAATCTTATAATAAATTAGAAGAATATTCAAAAAGTTTAGAACAGAAAGTTGCAGAACGAACCCATGAATTAGAAGAAGCAAAACAAGCCGCAGATGCAGCAAATCGTGCTAAAAGTACCTTTTTGGCGAATATGAGTCATGAGTTAAGAACGCCATTAAATGCCATTTTAGGGTTTAGTCAATTGATGTCCCGCAACCCCACTTTTTCCCAAGGTTCTCAAGAGTTAAAGATTATTAATCGCAGTGGTGAACATTTATTAGAACTGATTAACGATATTTTAGATTTATCCAAAATAGAAGCGGGAAAAATTATATTAATTGAACAAAGTTTTGATCTTTATCAATTCTTGGATACCTTAGAAGGAATGTTGAAAATTAGAGCGACTTCTCAGGGACTTCAGTTTATAGTTCAATCTGGTGAGGAGGTTCCTCGGTATATTATTAGTGATGAGAAAAAATTACGTCAGGTGTTAATTAATTTATTGGGGAATGCGCTTAAATTTACGAAAAAAGGTCAAGTAATATTGCGGGTAAAACCCTTACCCTTTCAGGAACATTTACCTGGAGAAAACAGTAACAATCAACTGTATCTGAGTTTTGAAGTAGAAGATACTGGAATGGGAATTAGACCCGAAGAAATTCAGGATTTATTTAATGCTTTTGTGCAAACGGAATCCGGCAAAAAATCCCAACAAGGCACAGGGTTAGGGTTAGCAATTAGTCGAAAGTTTGTGCAGATGATGGGGGGAGATATTACCGTTAGTAGTCAATTTGGGGTGGGGAGTATTTTTCAATTTACAATATTGACAACTCAGGCAGAATTTTCAGAAAGTTCACGCCAGCAACCTCCAAGAAAAGTTATCGGTTTATTACCGAATCAACCCAACTATAAAATATTAGTTGTTGATGAAGTTGTTGAAAATCGGTTATTAGTGAAACGGTTATTAACAAACATCGGATTTGAAGTTCTTGAGGCTGAGAATGGGTTAGAAGCAATTCAAGTTTGGGAACAATATCAACCGCAGTTAATTTGGATGGATATGCGAATGCCTGTGATGGATGGATATACCGCAACTCGTCAGATTAAACAAAGACCCCAAGGAAAAAATACGGTGATTATTGCTTTAACGGCGAGTGCGTTACAGGATGAAGAACATATTATTTTAGAAGCCGGATGTGATGATATTGTCAGAAAACCTTTTCAAGAGGCGGAATTATTTGATAAAATGGCTCAATATTTGGGAATTCAATATATCTATGAAAACGAAAGTCCCCAGGATTCCCCATCGGTCAACTCAATTCAATCCTTAACGCCAGAAATGTTTCAGAAAATACCGTTAGCATGGGTTCAACAATTGCATCAGGCGGCGGTGAGTGGAGATGATAGCTGGGTTAGTGAGTTAATTCAACAAATTCCTGATTCTCAAGTAGAACTAGCAGAAATTCTGACATTATTAGTAGATGAATTTCGATTAGATACCATTAGTGATATCACAAAACTTGTAATTTAATTTTTTTAAAGTTATGACTCATTCTTCTGATTCTTCTCCTGCTCAACCTGTAGATATTTTAATCGTGGATGATACCCCCGATAATTTACGTTTGTTATCTTCCATGTTATTAGAACAAGGTTATAAAGTTCGCAAAGCCATGAATGGAAAACGCGCTATTCAAGCGGTGGAAGCGATTCTTCCTGATTTAATTTTATTAGATATTATGATGCCCGAAATGAATGGCTATGAAGTGGCAAAATTTCTGAAAGAGTCTGTTAATTATCAGGATATTCCCATTATATTTCTGAGCGCTTTAAATGATCCTTTAGATAAAGTGTTAGCGTTTGATGTCGGGGGAGTCGATTATATTAGTAAACCTTTTCATGTTCAGGAAGTGTTAGTTCGGGTGAAAACTCAATTGATGATTCGTCAACAACAAAAACAACTACAAGCACAAAATGAACAGTTAAAACAGGAAATTCAACACCGTCAAAATATAGAATCTAAATTAAGCTTGTTGATTCATGCCATATCCCAGGATTTAAAAAATCCGATGACAATAATCTTGAAAGGATTAAAAAGTTTACTGACCAAAAATTTAGTGTCAGATTCATCGGGTATTATTGTCCCTAGAGATATTATAGCACGGATGGTGAATAGTTGCGATCGCCAATTAACCTTGATTAATTCTTTAGTGGAAACAACGGATATCGAAATTCAAGGGGTTTCTTTAGAGTGTAAACCCCTGTCTATCTATACTTTCATTCAGACTTTAGTAGGAGATTGGCAACCGATTATTACCAAAAATCAAGCTTTATTAAAAAGTAATATTTCTCAAAATTTACCTTTAGTTAAAGCAGATTCTCACCAACTTTTGCGAATATTTGAACATTTATTTTCTAATGCAATTAAATATAACGATCCAGGGATTACTTTAACGGTTGCAGCCGAAGTAATTTCAGCAGAAAATCATCCGTCTTTCGTTCGCTGTACTGTTTCTGATAATGGGGTGGGAATTAATAGCGAAGATCTGGAAACTTTGTTTGACCTTTCTCAACGAGAAAACCATCTCAGCAAAATAAAAGGGTTAGGATTAGGTTTATATCTGTGTCGGCAAATTATTACCGCTCATGGGGGCAAAATTGGGGTAATTTCTAGTCCTAACCAAGGGGCAACTTTTTGGTTTACCCTTCCAGTTTGGCTCGAATAAATAGAGTAGAAAATCGGTAAAATCGAGGGCAATATTTTAAGGTATTGTTCTCGCTTTTACCGATTGAAATTCGATTAAATTCGCTTAAACACTAACACATTATCTTTTTCATAGGATAATTTAAAATTAGATTTTGCTTTCAATTGAGTGACATATTTTTCCCCTAAATCTTTTGTATCCGGCCAAGGATGGCGTAAATTTAAAATGACATAATCAAATTCTTTTAAATCAAAGTCCGGTGACACTTGATTCAGTAATTTAATGGTTTCTCGATGGGTGAAATGGGGTGCAAGTCGGTTATCGGTTAAAACGCCTCCTTTAGTTTGGATTTGGGTAACGGCATTTCGGGTTGCTGACCAATTATCAATGCGAGTAAAATAGCCTAAAACTTGGGTATGATCTCCCCATAATAAGAAGACTAAACTTGACCAAAGTACAATCCATTGGGGGAGTTTTGCATGGGGAATTGTGAACAGATGGGAGAAGTTAGAGAAGGTATTCTTCTGAAATTTATTCCATAAACCCCATAAACTATTCCCCAGTCCCGGTTTTTCTTCTGCTAAAGTTCTAATCATTACTAAGAATAAAAACGGTAACGCTGGGAGAGAATATTGATAGATTAAACTGCGTTGCATGGGGTCAACGGATAATATATTCAGTAATAAAGTTGGAATGGCGGGAATTAAAGCGATAAACTTTTGAGGATTTAACCACCAAATGACTGCTATACTAAATTCCAAGAAATAAACCCAAGTCTCGATAGATAATAATTTCCCGAAGACAAATTGAGGTTTAAAAAGAGTATTAACAACAACCTCTAAAACTGAATTTCCTAAATAGGGATAGCGAGAAACTCCGGCGGCTTCTTGACCACTATAAAAGGGAATCATAACTTGAGTCACCAGTAAAAACCAAGCAATTCCTAACGCAATGGCTATCATTCCAGAGAAACGACGTTGTTCAAAAAAGATTAACCACAAGCCAATGGCAATCACGGTTAAACTAAACACCGCTTTACAAGCTAAAATCCAAAGAATTGCTAGAATAAACCAGATAAATTTTTTCTGTTTAGCTGCTAAAATTGCTCCAAAAATTGCCGGAACTGCTAAAACATCGGGGTGAAAATCAAATAAATTAATATTAAAAATTTCAGGATACAGCAAATAAGCAATGGCAACCGCTAATGCTAATCGTTGATCTAATCCCGATAAACGCGCTAATTTCCAAGTAATTCCAGCCGCTGAAGCCAAGCAAATTGCCTGAACTAAAAATAACCAATAAACCGTTGGATATAGCTTGTATAAGAAGACTAAAGGATAGATAGCTAAGGCAGCATGATCGCCTAAAAAATGAAACCCTAAAAAGGAAGAAATAGGTTGACTTCCTTGGCTCATTAAGTATATAATTTGATCATAAATTCCTAAATCATAAGCTGTTGATTGAAATAAGAAATGACGCAGACTGCTATATAAAAATAGAATAATTGTGGCAATCGCTATAATTTTCCAAATCGAAAAGGAAAATAAGCCCTTCGTGTTAATGGACGTTGAAACTTCGGAATGGTCAGGGTAAGTTTGCATTTTGTTCATGATTCACACCGCAATTTAGTCTACCTGAGTTGTGAATCTTCTGAAACATTTGTCAAGGGGAATTCAGCAATGGGGATCAACCATCGTACTATGGTTATATCAAATAGTTCTTAAGAAAAGATGAAAGCAATTACACTTTTGGGTTCTACAGGTTCCATCGGGACTCAAACCTTAGACATTGTAGCAGAATCTCCCGAACAGTTTCGGATTGTCGGACTCGCCGCCGGACGGAATATCACCCTGTTAGCCCAACAAATTCGCGCCTTTCACCCTCAGATTGTTGCGATTTCAGATCCTGACCAATTACCGGACTTAAAAGCTCTCATCGCCGATATTAATCCCCAACCGATTTTGTTAGCTGGGGATGAGGGAATCATCGAAGTTGCTCGTTATGGAGACTCGGAAGCGGTTGTTACCGGAATCGTCGGTTGTGCGGGATTATTACCCACCATTGCCGCCATTGAAGCCGGAAAAGATATCGCCTTGGCTAATAAAGAAACTTTAATTGCTGGGGGGCCGGTTGTCAATCCGTTAATCGAAAAACATGGGGTTAAATTATTACCAGCAGACTCCGAACATTCAGCAATTTTTCAATGTTTACAAGGAGTACCCAAAGGAGGATTAAGGAAAATTATTTTAACCGCTTCTGGGGGTGCATTTCGAGATTGGCCTGTTGAGAAATTAAAAGACGTAAAAGTGGCGGATGCGATTACCCATCCTAACTGGTCAATGGGTAAAAAAATCACCGTTGATTCAGCAACAATGATGAATAAAGGATTAGAAGTGATTGAAGCGCATTTCTTGTTTGGATTGGATTATGATGATATTGAAATTGTGATTCATCCTCAAAGTATTATTCATTCTTTAATTGAATTACAAGATACCTCTGTTTTAGCTCAATTGGGTTGGCCGGATATGCGTTTACCGATATTATATGCCATGTCTTGGCCGGAACGAATTTATACAAATTGGGAACGTTTGGATCTCGTTAAAGCGGGAAGTTTAACCTTTAAAGCACCGGATGATCAAAAATATCCTTGTATGTCTTTAGCTTATGCTGCGGGCAGGGCTGGGGGTTCGATGCCTGCGGTTTTAAATGCTGCAAATGAACAGGCGGTTGCTTTATTTTTAGAGGAAAAAATTGAGTTTTTAGATATTCCTCGTGTGATTGAATTAACTTGCGATCGCCATCGAATTGATAACCGTCAAGACCCGACTTTAGAAGATATTATAGAAGCAGATCGTTGGTCAAGACAAGAAGTGATTGCAGCTTCTGAAAAAATTGGTCAAAAAGTTGCGGTTTAAGTTGTAATAAAAGGGGTAACTCGCTAAAAGTTGAATTGCTTTTATCAATTTCCTGAGATTACAAAACTTGTAGGGGTGAGGCGTGCCTCACCCCTACAAAGGGATCTAAGGATTTCTTAAGGTTTAATTCATTGTTGGCTTATAAATAATATGAATAATAAACTCATTGATGCCCTCATACAAATTATAGAAACCTTAACGCCAGAAGAATATCTGATTTTACAGAAAAAAATGCAAACATTAGATAAAAATAATATAAAAGAAATTCATAATCAAGGATTAAAAAAAGCAAAAAAGGGAGATAATAAAGGAGCTATTGAAAAGTTTAATCAGGTTTTAATGATTAAACCTGATAGTGTAGCAACTTATATTAGTCGAGGAGTTTGTTATTTGAAGTTAGGGAATCTTGAAAAAGCAATTCAAGATTGTGATAAAGCTATTGAAATCGACCCTAAGAATCCTATAGCTTATTATAACAAAGGTAATACTTTAAGAAAATTACAGAAAAATTTGTTAGCACTATCTAGCTACAATCAAGCTATAAATTATGATGAAAATAATGCTGAAGCCTACTATAATCGAGGATTAACCCATCAAGACTTAGGAAATATACAAAAAGCGATTGCTGATTTGGAGAAAGCAGCTAGTTTATTTCAAAATACAGGAAATATTGATTACTATTTAAAAGCTTTAGAGGCTGTTGAACGTCTTAAACATTTGAGTTAAAATCATAATTTTATCCTTTTTTATTATTGATTGTTGAAGTCGATATTTTCATAGAGATCAGCGATTAAAATTTGCGTTTCAAAGTTACTCAAGGATAGGGTAACATTGGGATCGTCGTATTCTGAAAAAATCCATTGATTGACAGCAGTTTTAACATAGTGTTCAACATGAATTCGATATTGATCGATGAGCAGATATTCTTGGAAAGTTGGAATGGTGCGATAGGAAGCAAATTTTTCGCTGCGATCATAGTTTTGGGTCGATTTAGATAGAACTTCCGCAATAAAGCAAGGATTTAATACCGTATCTTTGCGTCCGATTTGCAGTTCTAGGGGCTTTTGAAGTACCATTACATCAGGATAGGTATAGAGGCTAACTGTTGGAATCCAAAGGCGCTGATCTACATGGAAAGTTTCATAGGGTTTACGTCTCAGAGCAAGAGTTAAAATAATGTAGAGGTTTCCACTAATTTTGTTATGGTCGGGTGTTCCACCAGTCATCGGAATAATTTCTCCATTACGATATTCATTGCGGGTTTCGGAGGCAATTTCAAGTTCTAAATATTCTTCAGGGGTGTAGTTTTTTGTCTCAGTTTGAGCAATCATAGCAGGTTGACTCCTAATCGTTTAAGTTGTTGATTGATCCAAATAGTTGCTGTCTTTTCATTTGTTTCAATTGCTCGTTCTACTCCTATTTTAGCAATTTTGAGGAGTTTTTTAGATATCCTCTTTACTGTCTGTCCCCTGTTGTTCAAATTCTCTAATATTGATTATTAAAGTCGATATTTTCATAGAGATCAGCGATTAAAATTTGCGTTTCAAAGTTACTCAAGGATAGGGTAATATTGGGATCGTCGTATTCTGAAAACATCCATTGATTGACAGCAGTTTTAACATAATGTTCGACATGAATCCGATATTGATCAATGAGCAGATATTCTTGGAAAGTGGGAATGGTGCGATAGGAAGCAAATTTTTCACTGCGATCATAGTTTTGGGTCGATTTAGATAGAACTTCCGCAATAAAGCAAGGATTTAATACCGTATCTTTGCGTCCAGTTTGCAGTTCTAGGGGCTTTTGAAGTACCATTACATCAGGATAGGTATAGAGGCTAACTGCTGGAATCCAAAGGCGTTGATCTGTGATAAAAATGCGATAAGATTGACCTCTTAAGGCTAATTTGAGCAAAGTGTGAAGGTTTCCTGCAATTTCGTTATGGTCGGGTGTTCCACCAGTCATCGAAATAATTTCTCCATTACGATATTCATTGCGGGTTTCTGAGGCAATTTCAAGTTCTAAATATTCTTCAGGGGTGTAGTTTTTTGTCTCAGTTTGAGCAATCATAGTAGGTTGACTCCTAATAGTTTAAGTTGCTGATTGATCCAAATAATTGCTGTCTTTTTTGATCGTTCATTTTACTCCTATTTTAGCAATTTATAGGAGTTGTTTAGACATCCTCTTTACTGTCTGTCGCCTGTTGTTCAAATTCTCTAATAATGCTCCGAATATCATCTGCGGCAATATCAACTTGTTCAGATTTGGCGTAAATCGTCAGTAAAATAATTGCCGTTGCTGTTTTGATGTAGTAAATTAGACGGTAGCCACCACTTTTACCTTTTTGAATGTCGCTATTTCGGACTCTCAGCTTGAAGACTGCATAACCAACTTCCGGTATTTGATCTCCTGGTAACTCTCCCCTCTCAAGTTGTTCGATGATGGGTTGTATATCATTCCGAATACTGCGATATTTCTTAGCAAGAGTGCGTATATTTCGTTTGAATGTTGGCGAAACTTCAACTTGAATTAAAGGCTGCTCAGACATCTTCAATTCCTTCCCAAAGTTGAGCAACTGGAATAGTTTGTCCAGTCATTGCTTCCTGCCAAGCTTGACGAAAATCTGCTAAGACTTCTGCTTGAGATTTATCATTTAGATCTGTCTGTTCTGGAATTAGAACAATAACTTCTACACGGCTATTTTTATCTGTTAGGAGAGGATGATCTAAGGTTAGTTGTCCTTGATCATTAATCATTGCCATGACTTTAACTGCTTTCATTGCTACTCCAAAATGGTTTAAGTGGTAGTTTTTAGATTTGTTCCTAATCTTTCAAGTTGCTAGTTAATCCAAATAATCACTGTCTCTTCATCGGTTTCAATTGCTTGTTCTACTCCTATTTTAGCAATTTCATCGTTAAAATCGTTATATTTTTATAATTTACATTAATTTATCACTTCTGACAGAGGAAGAAACACGCTTAAAATTCCTACTGTTTTTAACAGAGAAAAGAATTCTAATTTCTGGTGTAAACCTCATCTTTGAAGAATCTAATTATGCCAACTCAACAACAAGAAAGACCCCCCCAGCATCAAAATCAACAACCTGGATTGCAAACGGAAATGAATCCGGCTCCATTAGTTGTTGACCCCGACTATCAAGGCAGTAATAAACTCAAAGATAAAGCCGCTTTAATTACGGGTGGTGATAGTGGAATTGGGCGGTCTGTTGCCGTTCTCTACGCCAAAGAAGGTGCTGATGTTGCTATTATTTATTTAAACGAAACAGAAGACGCAGAAGAAACAAAAAAACTCGTCGAACAAGAAGGTCGCCGTTGTTTATTAATTCAGGGTGATATTGGGGATGAAGATTTCTGTCGGGAAGCCGTTAAACAAACCGCCGAAGAGTTCGGACACCTAGATATTTTAGTCAATAATGCAGCCGAACAACATCCTCAAGAAAACTTCCAAGATATTAGTGCAGAACAGTTAGAACGTACCTTCCGCACGAATATTTTTTCAATGTTTTATCTTTCCAAAGCTGCCATTAATCACCTGCATCCGGGTAGCGTTATTATCAATACTACCTCGGTTACTGCTTATCAAGGTAATCCCACTTTAGTCGATTATTCCTCAACAAAAGGAGCTATTGTTGCCTTTACTCGCGCCCTTTCTCAAAATTTAGTTGAGAAAAATATTCGGGTGAATGCCGTTGCTCCCGGCCCGATTTGGACTCCTTTAATTCCGGCAACTTTCCCTGAAGATAAAGTCGCCACCTTCGGTCAACAAGTCCCCATGCAACGGGTCGGTCAACCTGCGGAAGTTGCCCCCTGTTATGTGTTTTTAGCTTCAAAAGATGCCTCTTATATGACCGGACAAGTGCTGCATCCCAACGGGGGTGAAGTGGTCAATGGATAAGCATTGATTTGTTTTCAATCTCTTCTAAGACAGTGAACATTAAAGACCCGGTAACTTTTATGAAACCGGGTTTTTGTGATCTAGCTGACAGGAGTACACACCGTTCTATATAGTCCTTCTGGTTCAATATTGTTTTTGCTTTTATTTCTATAGTGAGATGTTTAATTAAATCATTTCATCCAAAATTAAAAAATAGAAACAGCACCTAAACTCTGGGCTGTTTGGTTATAGAAGGCTGTTTTTGTTTTAATTTTTTTAGCCTGAATTTTAAAACATTTAATAACAGCACCAATCAAAAAAACTGTTTTTATCCTTTATCCTGTTTCCCTTGAAAAATAGGAGGCGCAATGCAAACACTATCTCCCCCAAAACGTCACAAATTTTCACAACCTATGGCGTTATTAATGTCTGGGTTGTTGATGGTTCCCTTTTTAAATGCTTGTGGCGGTTCTCAAAGTTATAATAGTCCTCCGCCTCCGGTGGACGATACCAGGGGGGGAACTGTTGCGCCTCCACCTTCACGACAATCTCAAGCGAGACCGGGATTATCTAATGGTCAAAAAGTGGCTATTTTAGTCGGGGCGGCGGCTCTTTACTACATCTATAACCAACATAAAAATCGACCAGAAAACGGGCCACAAGGTAAACATTATTTATCTAAAAATGGTCGTGTTTATTATCGAGATGCAGAAGGTCGCGCCCATTGGGTTACTCCTCCGCCGGAAGGAATTCAGGTTCCTGAAGAAGAAGCCCGTGCCTATGAAGATTTTAAGGGATATAACGGCAGAACTTCAGGTTTAGATATCAATGATGTTGTGCAGAATTCTGTCCCGGCTCGTTAAAAAAGCGATCGCTTCATTAACAATTTTTTCGCCAATTTAATTCATAGAAAAAGGAACAAAATCATGGTTGATGGTTTTTTACGAAAAATGGCTGATTCTTTCTTAAATCCTGATAATCAGCAATATAATGATGATGAAAATCGGCGAGTCTATCCCGCTAGTGAAGATCCTTATGGTGATCCGGCTGATCAAGGACAATGGTTCTCCTGTACCTATGGTGATAAGTAAATCTTATAAAGAAAGACAAGCTAGTAGCTTTTCACGCATCATCTCAAAATTTTTGAAGCCATAGCTTTGACGAAGAATTAATTTGATCCGGTTATTTAATCCCTCCATGACTCCACTGGTTGTTCGATTAATAAAATA
>NZ_JACJSC010000051.1 GCF_014697575.1 Planktothrix sp. FACHB-1365
ACATTGATATTTTTAGTATCTCAAGGTGTTTCTATTAGTTCCCAGTCAGCAAGTCCTGAGACACCTATTCTGACAGGAACCCCCAGATAATTAGCGGTGTAATAGTCGGTTAGGTATCGCGCCATTGAACCGTCTGGCCGTCGCAGTCTGTATTCAAATTGTGGAATATAAACGTCACGGTTCAACAGTTCCCTGAGTTGGTTGTAATCATCCATCGAATCGCGCCAATACCATAGATAATTCTGTCCAATCCACTCGCTAGGCTGAATGATGGCACGGGCGGGTAACAGTTTGTCATTTTGGAAAAGGCAACGGTTATCGATTTGGGACACAACACAGACCGACTTGCCATCATGCCAGTGAGTCAGTAAAAATTCTGTTACCCGTTGATAGTCGTCATCCGGTCTAAGAGTGATGGGGTTGACCTTTGGGTTGACGGGTTCCGATGGTTTAGGGTTTGAGTTAGGGGTTGAATTGGACATAGTTGCACTCGTTCCTATTTTTCTTAATCCTTGCTTGGCTCCGTTGTAAAGCAATCGCACCTCACCCCACTTCGCCGCCGTTTCCGTCAACCAGTCCTCTATATCCTTATAAATAGATAAAACTTCCCCCTGCCTTAGTCCATTGGGAGCGATAAAAGCTAATCCTGATGAACTGATAGCGGGTTCCCAGTTAGCTATGACATGGGGTGTTTTTAGTTCGTTTGTTTCCATGATGTTTATCCCGGCAGCGTTGTAGAACAGCTTGGTCAATGTCGAGGGTATCAGCCAATAACGCGAGTTCAACATCCTCTAATGGCTTCCCTTCAATAGCCTTACAGAGAACGGGTTGAATGTCGTTTGTGTCTATACCTTTATGGCTAGATGTTTGATTTAGCGTGTCTATACCCTGTTCCCAGTTGGCAACATCAAACTCAATCAATGCCAACCCTCTAGCCTTCATGTTGGTGTAAAGCTCAAGGCACATCTTCTTAAATTTGAAGTGCAATGGCTCCGGTGGGTCTATCTTGAACGGTTTTGTCTTGTCGAGATGGTCATTGTTCATTTGTACAGTACATATTACCTCTACACCTATTATTACCCCAATATCTCACCGTGCGCTTTATTGTACGCAAGTACAAGAATGTTTACATAAGTATCTTGACACTTACGGGTAATTAGTGTCATATTACTTACCATAGACCTCTAGGACATCCCCTGATGGTTCCCTTGAGAAGTCTAGCACCGTACCTCGACAATCAAACAGCTAACCCTAGCACGTTCTTAGGAACCGCTACATGGGAGCATTAACACATTTCTATTAACAGGAAATCTAATGGAATATCTCGATAAAGAATCAATGGGGTATTATGAGCGATTAATTTATGAAGCTGTAATCGATCCTGAAATTATCCCAGCTGAAATTATACCCGATAATCAACGGGTAAGACTGATTAAGAACGGGGACAGAAAGGCAGTTTATAAACCCGTTGGAGTGTTGGCAAAAGAATTAAAACGCAAGCCACAAACCTTAAGAGATTGGGCAAAACTGTTATTAATTTACTCGCCTGATTTCTACCAACATTTTAAGCCTAGAACTGCCTACAACCCTTATGTACAGGAATGGCTGAAACGTATTAACGAATATGATTTATCCGAGCCATCATCTGCACCACGTCCTCAAATCATAGAGGATTACATTCAACTCAACGCAACACTTTACACCTTCAAAACATTCACCGAGGAACTACAAAATGAGTACACAACAGAAGCCACAATCAACGCTGCAAAAATTATCAAAGTCGCTTAATGTTTCTGAGACAGAATTATTAATCGCTATCAAACAAATGGGTTTAAATCCCAATGACCCGGATATCATTTCTTTTGGTGTTCCTATTGCTAATCACCTGAAGGGAGTTAAACCAACGGCCCTCAACGGAAAACCGCCGGAAACACCCAAAGCACCGGAATCCTTCTCGATTAATGACTCCGATGATTTTATCGACTGGGAGGAAGTTGAAGAGGAACTGGGTGAGGGAGCGTTGGCACTTGTTCAAGAATTGGGACTAAACCAAGATTGCATCACCCAGTCTGATTTAGCCGCCCTCCGAGAATTGGCTTTATCTAATCCAGTCCATCAGAACTTGGCTGATCATATTGGTGCAGTTGGGAGCGTAACACAAGGCTTGACCAATGAACACATCAGACAGGAATTTGAGAAAGGTTTAGCTATTGGTGAGGCGGGTTCTGTTGCCCTTCTTACTGGATTACTCCAGAGCCAATTAAACGGGCTTGAACAAGCTTACAACTTGCAAACTGCTATCAACACGGACTTTCAGAAAATACTAAACTCCCAACTCGAAAAACTGGGAAAAACCAATCAGGGGAAGCCAGACGAAACAGTGGAAACACTGGGGAAAAAAGCCACAGCCAATCAACAATCGAGTGCAAAAAAAACAACAGTTCGCAACAGCAAACTGGATGTAATGGCTATCAAGAAATCATTGCAGAAATAAAACAATTAAAAGAGACGGTAATCCTTTTGGAGAGCCGTCTCTCGACTTGCAAAAATACATCTGAGGTAGCATTCATGAATAGAATTTTATCACGAATTAAGCAATTAATTAAACAGTTTGAAGCCATTTCACCTAATCATTACGATGGTTTGGTTATGCAGATGATGGGAGGTTTTTAGATGGATAGCTTTGACTTTTACTTAAGGATTAAAAGATATTCAATCTCAATTAATCCTAAATTTATTCAGATTGACAAATGGGATGGATTTAATTTTGATTCATACCCTATTTTCCGGTTTGATTTCCCCCAAAAAAAACACCTCAAACCTAAGCCGGAACCTAAACCGATTATCACTGATGATGATGACTTTGATCCTATCCCATTCTGAGGAGAATTAAACATGAGTAATGAGAAACTATTTTACTTTTACCTCGGTGGGATTATGACGGGGTTAACTATTTTAATCCTTCAGTATTCGAGGCAATTGGAAACCCGTAATGCTTATCAGCAAGGCACTATAGACAATCAACGGTTATGGCTGGAACATGAGAAAGGGGAGAAATGGTAAATGGGCATTCTATCAGCGATCGCTAATTTTTTCACGGGAGGTGATACCAACCTTGACCGCCTCCCTAACCTTAACGAAAATGCAATTTCACCCGATAACTTCTCACCTAATGACTCAAACCTTTACACATCATCTCAACTTGTTAGAGAGGCAAATGAGCGAGGCTGGTTAATCGATGATGAACTGGTAAAACAGTCCTCAGAAATTGCTAAGAATGTTAAGAAAAACGCTAAGAACGTTAAGAAGTTCGGTAAAAATATTAAAGCAATTTCTAAAGGTGAAATAACCACAGCAAAAGAGATGAGTAAAATTATCGCTTTGACTGCTTCTAACGATGCCAATAAGTACGGAATAACAACCGAGACTCAATCATTGTTGGATGCTCAAACCGCAGCTATAGAGGCAGCTAAAGCCAACTACAGGGAACAATTAAAAGCCAATAATCAACGGATGAACGAGCTACTAAATAACGTTAAATCTAGTCGAGACAGGTTAAGAGGACGGTGATAAACAATGGCTAGGGTATTGAATTTTATTGGCTACTTTATCGGGTCTATTTGTTGGGTTTCGTTAGTCGGTTTAATCAGTAGGTTTTACACCCAGTTACACCCTTGGTACTGGGTATTTTTTTTAGTCTTTTTAACCGCCTTGATTGCCTTGGGTTCCTTCTACGGGAGGAAAGCCTACACCGGACTACTCAACACATCAGAAGCGGTCTTATTTGGGATATTAATTGTTTTATTTGTTGGGGCTGTGTTGGGAGGAATAGCCAGCCATGTCTAACCCAATTCTTATTAGTTCCGCTTTGTGGACTGCCACCGGGTTCTTAGGTATGGTCTGGGGATTAAGTCAACCGTTCCCCAGTCCTAACAAATTTTATGGTTTTGCTGCGGGAGCGATCGCCAGTACCATCGGAACGGCTCTAAGTTATCCTGCTATGAAACGAAGTGAACGTGGCATCATCAGACAGGATACGGCGGACACCATTTTCGATATCGGTGAGGCTGCAACCATTGAGCGATATAAACAGGCTGTATTCCCAGTTCCCCGGATGCCAGACTTGAACATTCACAACCATATTTTAGGGATGATGCCAGGGGATGAACAAGAGACTGAAGATAAACCGCCAATAGTTGCTTTTGATTCAATCCTTGATAGAGGCGTGGGTATCTGTTTATTTGGTGATAGTGGCTCCGGTAAATCGAGCGCGGCTAAATATTTAATCGGTTTAGCTAGTCGAGGAGAACCAATCAAATTAATAGTTTGTGACCCACATTACGACGGCGGGGGTGATTGGGGTTCTGACACTTTGATAATTGACGATTACGACATGATTTTAAAGTGTCTCAGAGCATCACTGGATGAACTGGATAAGCGCAAAAAGTTAAGAAAGGAAGGCGTTAAAAGTTTTCCTAAGTTAGTGTTCATTTGGGATGAGTGGCCGTCAGTCCGAGTCGCAGCAAAACGAGCAAAATTAGACATCTGTGAGGAAGCTGTAATCCGTCTCGGTTCTGAATGCAGAAAGTATGATATGTTATCAATTTTTTGCAGTCAAAGCGGAAACACTAAGGCTATGGGATTAGAAGGTATGGGTGACTTTCTACAGAATTTCTCACTGATTAGATTGGGTAAAATTTCTGTTAAGCACGCTAAGAACTTACCAGACCAACGGGTTCTTAATTGCCTTCAGTCTGTAGGTTATCCGTGTTTAGTTGATGATGATTTATCACAACATCCTACTCATGGCAACTACCCGGAATTCCGCAACGGTCAACCCCCCTTAAACCTTCTACCAGTTCGGACTGTTCCTATCACTTTGGATGAGTTAATCGGTGATGAGATTTACGTCGAGAGACAGTCAGGAACACCTAAACAACCGCCTAAGACTTCACCTTCTAACCCATCGTTTGATATCAGGAAGTTAGAAAAAACTCCAGACAATAACACCAGTCCTGATGATAAATTTATGGAGATATTGGCATTCTGCAAGGCTAACAATGGCGCAACAGTCCGTGATATTCAACGCTCACCAGTTGGTTCAAATTTGTCATCAGATGCCGTTAAATATGCGTTTGAATGGTTAGAAAAAAATGGTCATGGGACGGTAACTATTGAAAACGGTAGAGGGGGAACAAGGGTATCGTTCACCCCTAACTAACTGTCAAGTGTCATAAGTGTCATTTTAACTGTCAGGAAACTGTCAGCCCGTCATAGAGGGTGTCCTAGCTGTCACTAGCTGTCAGAGGATACCCCTAAAACTACCCCTATCCCCCCTCTCTCGACACCTGACAGATGACACTTGACAGCAAAATACTGAAGAGGAATTGTTGACATGAACGGATTAAATAATCAATCATCAAATCAATCGCAGCGACAAGATTTAATATTACTAAAGATGACTATTCTAGGTTGTAGCTGCTTGCTCCTATTCGGTTGGTTAGTGTTCACCGTTTCACAACTCCAATCTGTTGCCAAAATATCAGCACCACAACAGCCTAAACCCGGTGAACCTCAACAAAACCTAAACATACCAACTAAACCATCGGAACAGTCACCCGCTATTGTTAAAAAGCCACAGAAGCCTATTGTTATTGAGGAAGGGTCAGAGGCTTACTTTTGCCTTAAGAATAACGGCGGCTCCGGTTGTCTTGAAAGGGATAGATTTGCTCCTAATTATCAAATTGTTTCACCCCCAAAACCTGAAAAAACTTATGAGGATTATCTTGTTCAATATGGGGTTAGAGGTGGTGATTGTGGACGGTATTTGAACGGAAAACCTAACTGTATTTAAGGAATAAATCATGGCATACTTACCCTTTTTACGGGAGCGCTCACCGCAACGTCAAGCCTTTAGTCCGGTAAAATTTACCAGTGAAAAATTAGGGCTTCCCGATCCTAAATTTAAAATAGGAGATAGGATTAAACGCTCCTACTTTTGCGACGATCATCTTGACGTGGAAAATTATGGCAAAACCCGCACCTTCTACGGATTTATTCTCTGGATGATGCCAGATGCCAAACATCAACGATGGGAATATTTTCTGCTAGACGATAATGAGAAGCCTAAATTTTTCGATTGTGACTTGCCCTACCTCGATGATGAGATCGAGCTTGCCTAGCACTCCCCAAAAAATATCTGCAATCTCTACAAATTAACCATGAACACCTATCAAAACTTTATTGGCATTGACCCTGGACTATCGGGAGCGATCGCTAGTATCTCCCCCGCCGGAATCACCTTTATTGATTGTCCAACCATCAAGGTCAATGGCAAAACCAAGCCAAACCCTACCCTGATGGCTTCTGAGTTGAAGCAACTGGTAACATCCGATTCCATCATAATTATTGAGTCGGTTCATGCCATGCCGGGACAGGGTGTTAGCTCAATGTTTAGCTTTGGGATGGGTTACGGGGTATGGCTGGGAATTGTCGCGGCGCTCAATGTTCCTATTGAATTCGTCACCCCCCAATGCTGGAAAAAATACTATGGATTGTCTACGGATAAGGAATCATCGAGGGTGAAGGCTTTGCAATTATTCCCAAATGAAGCCAATAATCTTAAGCTTAAAAAACATCACGGTAGGGCTGAAGCTTTGCTGTTAGCTGAATATTTGAGGAGAAAGCTGTTAATTAGTGTGGCATAGTATTTGCATCAAAACTGGGGTAGAGCATAGCTCTACTTTCTCTCAGAGAAATCAATCTAAGAAAGTGTATTGTGCAAATCGTTTCCTGATGATATTATGTTCCCCCCCCCTGTTTTTTTTGTTGCCAACTTCTTTCAACTTAGCCTGGAAATAAGCCGTAGAAGCGACATGGGAAGCTCTAGTTTGGATTGGCAATTTTGTCGGAAAGCATATTTGTATCCTGCGGTTAATCTTAAAAGGATCAGATTCTCTTTCGTGTAGAGTATAATTATAGAGAGAGTCAAGAAGCTAATAATTATACTTATGAAAGAACGAATGTTTATCACCACCGCTTTCACTATTCCAGAGCGATTCATCGACTTACTCGATACTCAAAAAATGAAGACTGGCAAAAGCAGATCTGAAATTGTGCGAGATCTACTTTTGGATTTTGAACAGAAACAATCCCAAAGCGAAAAAGAAGCCGCGTAATTAGCAGTTACACGACTTCTAAACAATTAAAAATGCAAACTCAAACGTTAGTTAAGTTTTTCGCTCTTACCCCTAACGTTTGGAATTAACCGTTGGTTAGTAAGACCAACGTTTTACAGTGTATGAATATTTTACTGCGTTTTGAATGCAACAAACCAAAGGATGTGTTCGATAGATTATCGGATAATAAGGTTTTTCATGTTTCTTTCATAATTCACATTGTAGCACCATCCCTACAATCTACGCAATCCATACCGGAAAACTGGGGATTAATTTCAATGATTACCCTAGGACGTGGGAGCGGCAGAAGGGGGATTAATTTTTCAGAATATCGTCGATTGTTATGTCGCCGCGTTCGAGTCGGATTGCGATCGCTTCTAATAGATCCCCGGCGGACAACCCGGCTTCTGATAGGTGGGATTTTAAAATATTCAGATAGACCGGAGCCATCCGAATCGGTAACGGAATCGAGCGTTTGTGTTCCCCTTTCGGCCCCCGGCGTAGGTTTGCCAGTTGACTCGGTGAACTCCGATACAAGCGGTTTTTTACAGGTTTTTCGGGTTCCATACGTTCTTAATGTTTCTTTAATTGCTTCTATTGTAAAACCTCTCGGTAGGATATACCATAGAGGATGTAAAAAGATTCCCCCTTGGCTGACACCAAAGGGGAACCCACAAAACGTTAATTTTAAAACTATTATGTCCATTGTATATCCTATAGAGAGATTTAGGCAAGCACATCAAACCCCCTCCCTGTTCACCTTCACCTTCGACACGATGGGAGGTGCGGCATGACACTTCTCCAACATCATCGGGAAGAGCTTGAGAAAGGTTCGGCTATCCATCGTTCCCTTGTCGATGTGGCATTTAGCTCGATTGAAGAATTGGCATTATTTAACACCTTGTACCCGGAACCGGAGAACGGATACCCTCACTTGAATGGGGGGAGACTAAACTCCCAATGGCAACGGCGCTACAACAACTGCATGGACTCTATTGGCTGGCAAGTCGGGGGGGTTGAACCTCTGACAGGAGAACCTAGCAGTTTTACTAGGGTGAAGCCTGATCCTGGGAGCAGATTATGTAAGATTTGGGATAAGGAAAAGCAAGCCTATAAAAACGCTAAATACCTTTCTCCATTAGGCGTTCCTTCTCGTTTAATTTTTCTCCCTGTCACCCCGGAAATTATTGAGATCATTCGAGGGCGTTGTAGAAAGGAATTCAGCCAAAAAAATATAGAACGTTTCCGAGAGAAGCACCCGGAAATGATGAACTGTATTGAATCGACCATCACCCCTAAAAATTTCTGGTTATTTGTAATCGAGAATCCCAAAATCCCCATTGCATTGGCAGAAGGAGAGAAAAAAGCCGCGAGTTTGTTATCCATTGGGGTAATTGCGATCGCACTCCCTGGAATTCGGATGGGATACCGTAGGAAATTAGGGGAACTTTTGTTGGTTGATGATCTGAAATTATTTGCTTCCCCTGACCGCGCCATCACATTTTATTTCGATAATGATGTTCAGGAAAAAACCCGCAAAACCTGTGAAGATGCCCTAGAGAAAACGGCTCGACTTCTCTTAAAAGAAAAGTGCAAAGTTAGTGTTGCTCATATTCCTTTATTGGATGAGAAAAAAGGGGCTATTGATGATTTTTTAGCCCTTTACGGTGAGAAGGGTTTTAACCTTTTAAAAGTTCACACTTTTGTTAAATGGCAATTCGTAAGAGAGCAAAAAAAACTGATCACTTATCTCCCTAAGTTAACCGTTAACACCGATGATATGGGTAGAGATATTAATGTTAATACTCTACCAAAAACAGGACTTATAGCTTTAGCTGGTGCTAAAGCTGTTGGTAAAACAAAATTACTTGAAGAGCTCACCAAAGGGGATGATATAGCCGTTTTGTCATTAGGTCATCGGATATTTTTGCAGAAAGGCTTATGCGAAAGATTGGGCTTAGAATACAGGGGAGACGTTGAAAAAGTTAAACATGATGGGATTAGTAACTATATTGGGAGTAATGGCTCATCTGTTGACCGCCTTGCCGGATGTTCCGAGGGTTTGATTTATTTCTACTCTGTTATTCGTTCTCAGTTTCTGTTATCTGATAAGCGGAAAGTTTTAGTATTAGATGAAGCTGACCAGGTTTTTATTAGCTTGTTGCTGTCTTCTACTTGCGATAAAGACGGGATTCGCCCTGTTTTATTGTCCATTTATGAAGAGATTATCCGAGCTTCTGATTTAATTATCTTGGCTTCTGCTGATATTTCTGACGCTGAGATTAATTGGGTTTTAAGGGTTAGGAATCGGGGGATTACCGGGGATAATAAGGCTTCTTTCCCTGTTTTTTACATTAAAAATGAGTACAAATCCAAAGGATACATAGCTATTTTTGTTAAATCCAAAGAGGAAGTTATCGAGTTAGCAAAATTGGCTTTAGAGTCTGGTGAGAACATTTGGTTTATCGTTGATACCAAAGCTCTCTCTAAGGAAATTTTTGACGCATTTGAACCTTATCTCAAGGAAGGGGAAAGGGGGATATTAATCAATGGTGATACATCTAAAGAATTGGAGCAATGTGATTTTATTAGAAATATTTCTAATAATGATCCACAAAAAGTTAGTGATTTTTTAAAGCCTTATCGCTTTGTGATCGCAACTCAATCGCTCTGGACATCTGCATCAATCACCGTGAATCATTTCACTGAGGTTTTCGCTTGTTTTTCCTCTGGGATATGTCCTGATTGGGATATGAGTCAATCTTTAAGCCGTGTCCGTCCCAATGTTCCCAGGACAATTTTTTGTGCTGATAAAGGGCAACTTAATGATCGTTATTCGGGATTCTATAAAAATCAAATCAAGAAAAATTTACGAGACATGACAGATATCAATAATAGAATAATAGCCCAAAAACTAAGCGGAACATTCGACCCTATTCTTAACTATAATTGGGAATTGGATGATAATCCCCATATTGATTTATTTTGCCATTATATCGCTAGAGATAATTGTAGTAAGATTCATCTTCAAGAACGCCTAGAGGCTAGGTTGGAATATGAGGGTAATGAAATTATTCATGAATCCTTTATTGATGCTGAAGATTTAGAATCGGCTAAGGCTGAAGCTAAATCGAAACGGCTTGAGAAAAAAGCTGAGGAGGATGAGGATCTGTTGTTTAAAACCCCGTTACTGAGTGAGACTGAAGCTAAAGAATTATCTGCTAAACATTCTCTAACAAAGGAACAGGAGAAACTACTCAATAAATATCATTTTGTAGATTTTTACAAATTACATTCACACTATGAAACTCTTGAAGGTGACAAAGGAAACGAAACAATCAAGCAATACATTAGGGAAACCCACGCTAAAGATAATGGAGGAAGATTGAGAGCGCGTATCAAAAAACTTGAGTATCTGAGGGGAGGAACTGAAGGCTATGAGCGCGCTATTTTTGACGATGTAAAATCAATTAACCGTCAAGCCAAGCACGGCAAAGGGTTATTTGCTCCCGACCTAAAACGGAATACTTCTCAAATTTTTGCCCTGAATAAAACTTTAAATTTTTCCCAATATTTAGATCCTGATAAAACCTGGACGGAAGAAACCCTAGTCCAGTTGGTTGAGGATTGCAAAAAATTCAAGGAATTTCCCTTAATCATGAAGCTACCCAAAATCTTAGGGGGGAACATTGGGGGGGTTTGGTTGTTATCTCAACTTTTGTTGGGGTTTGGCATAAAAACCAAAAGCCGTCGCGTTCAGATTGATGGCGAGCGAAAATCTGTCCTTTCCATTGATCGAGAACACTGGGAATGGGTAGAAGGGGTTTTGACGCGGCGTTCTGAGAATTTCAGTTTTGCTGGTTTGGGAGATTTAAAGTTTTTTGACCCCATCGAAAACTTAGAAGTGGTTGACCCCCCCATTAATAATAATAGTCAGGGGGGGTCAGCCACCGAACTAGACAATACCCCAATACCCAAATTTGACGAATTGGGGGGGATGATTCTGGTAGAAGCCAAGACGGGACGGCCCGACATCCCAACAAAACGCACAAACTTTACCACCTGGACAACAATCAAAAAAGCTTATATCTCAAGAAATGATCTACAGACAAAAGCTTATAGACTCCCCACAGTGGAAGATGTGGCTCGATGGGCGAGGGAGGCAATTCGAGAAGCTTCCCAAACTAAAGCTCGATGGCTGTTTGTTCATTTTGGGGAGATCTTGGAAAATTTTCCTGATCTAGTAGTTATCTACAATTTTGCCTAGTGTTGACGCTTTTCTCTCACTGGTATACAATCAGAGAAGATTTTACAGGATAGCCTTTATAGCTATTCTGAAGCCATAAGAAAAACCAACCCCGGCAAGGGTTGGCATCCAAATAAAACTTCACAAATCATGATCGGACAATTAAGCCTATTTGACCAGGGTGTTAATACACCCCCTCACCTCGATATACCCCCCAAACCCTTTGTTTTACGGGACTATCAGGAAGAATTAAAATCTGAAATCTACAACTACATCAGACAAGGTATCCGCCGGGTATTAGTCTACGCACCGACGGGAGCCGGAAAAACCGCAATCATCGCTTTCATCTTATGTGATGCCGTTGGACGTGGGAAGCGATGTATGTTGATTGTCCATCGTGATTTCCTGGTAGAGCAAAGCCGTTCCGCAATGATTCGGGCTGGGATTAATCCTGATGATATCGGGATTATAAAAGCAAATTATCCTGAGAATCGCGATCGCCCGATTCAAATTGCCTCGCTCCAAACCCTACGGAAACGTAAAAACAGCACACCGGAGAATTTAGGGTTAATTATCTTAGACGAATGCCACAGCACCGCATTCCATAAACACTATCAGACAATTAAGCAGGAAACCCTCAACGCGGTTCACCTAGGCTTTTCCGCTTCCCCCTGGAGACTAAAATCGACTGAGGAATACTTTGGGCTTCATTTTGATGCCATAGCTGAGGGGCCGGGAATTGTGTCGCGTGTACCATCCTGATTGCAGTGGGTTTGATAGCACAATTGAGATGCAAATTCTAAATTTAGCCTTTGATAAAGCTAAATTGATCAAGGGTTAGTTTTGGGGGATGGGGAGTGATTAGCGATCGCTCTCTTCCTCCAAATTCTCAAAATATTCAATCAAAACATGAAATTGATAGAGGTGTTCATCCACAGCCATTATAGTTTTGATGCCATCTAGTGCCTGTTTTCCGTGGGTATGCGCTCCGGCTTTTGTTAACATTCCGCAGGCTTTTAGAGCATCGTTCATCATAGAAGCCGTAGCGTAGGCTTTGCTGGAAATGTTGATCGAGCGTGCTGTATTAGCATAAATTTGTTCGCGTAGAATTGCTAATTTCCTCCTGCCCTCTCTGATAGATTCCTTGAATTCTTCTCGTCGTTGTTCATCCTTTAAGTTCAGTGCCTCAGCACGTTCATCTATTAATTTCTGCCGTTCCTGTTCCCATGTGGGTTGTTTTTTCCAATTCCTGATGCTGAATTCTGATACTCCAATCTGATTGGCAATCTCCCTATTAGATAGATGGGGATTGTCAATTAAAAGCTTGATGGCTTCTCGAATTAAATCAAGT
Organism: Planktothrix sp. FACHB-1365; assembly: GCF_014697575.1. Taxonomy (GTDB): domain Bacteria; phylum Cyanobacteriota; class Cyanobacteriia; order Cyanobacteriales; family Microcoleaceae; genus Planktothrix. The sequence continues at coordinate 12,776 of NZ_JACJSC010000051.1, forward strand.
TTAGAAGCTTTGATATCGCAAGTTATCGCAATAATTACACTTTCAATTTAACACAGCAAAAAGCCCCGACCATTGGGGCTTGATGGAGTTTTGAAAGTGATTTTATTCTATCGAGAGAATCCTCTCTAGTTCCGCAATCATTTTATTGGCTTGGAACCAATTCCGGGTATCTTTTGCTTGGCTTTTCCGTTCACCCACGAACTCAATTAATCGCTGTCGCACCCCTAGAGGTATTTCACTTTGTAACTCTTCTGTAGTATATGATTCAGGGGATACCACCACCGGGGGTGAAACAGATTGTAAAGCCTGCTGTAATTGGGTTTCACGGCTTACCAGTTCGTTTCTAGTTTCCTCTAGTTCGGTTTGAAGGTTTGCGATCGCTGTTTTCTTCTCCTCTAACTGGCTTTTGAGATTATTAATAGATTTATCCTTAGCCGCGAGTTCATCCTTTAATTGATTAAGCGCGGTCTTGGCTGTGTCCCGTTCCTCTCTCAACTTTTGGCACTCTTCAATCCCCTGGGTTTGGACATAAGCTAAATCTTGATATTCCTTATCCTTTTTCTGGCAAGCTTCCTTAAAAGATGCCTCTCGTTCCCTCACCCGTTCCAGTTCCCCGGTGAGGGCTTCTACTTTCCCGCTATCACCGCCTCCATCGCATCAAGCCGCGACTCAATGTCCGGGTCAATCGTTTTGGGTTGGGTTTGCAGTTCACTAGACAATCTATCGTCAAGTCTAGCCATTAATCTATCCATCAATCTAGTCTCTAAGCTATCTATATCGATGTCTATACTCTGACTAGATGCACTCCGGGGCTTGGGTAAGAATAAATCGTCAATTTTACCCGCAGCGATTGACTGCTCAACAAACGATATCAGGGTACGGCTTGCATTTGTTCCCTGGCTATCACATAAAGCCTTAAACGCTTCCCAGTCCTGCTCATCAATCTTAAATGTTGCAAGCTTCTGACCTTCTGGTAATTTGTAGGTTGCCATAAAATCTATCCTTTAAATCTATCCCTACAGTATAGCTTAGATATAGTCTTAAAGTATAGATATTAGACTATACAGAAAACTTATAGACTTAATCTATACCCTATAAGAAATTAGTATAGCTTAGGACTAGACAAAGGATATACAGCTAGGCTATACTGTTTAATAACAGGTGAGAGAGGAACCGACACAATCCTTACTCACTGGACACTACAGCACCTCGACAATTTAGGAGAATTCAACCATGCAAGCTTTAACCGCTATCGCTGCGACTGCTTACGCTTTGACCCTTTGGATGTTTGCACCCCGGACGGTATGGGAACGGGAGTTAGCCACAGCCAAACGGAACCAACAAAACCGCTTGATCGTAACCACTGAATCCAAAACAGTCCAACCGGAACAGCAAAAACCGGAAACGATAGATACATCGGAACCCGAACTGAAATCTATTACAAAGGCTATACCGGAAGCTACACCACAGCTAGACGCAACACCAGAAGCCACTGAGGAACAGGAAGCGATCGCCCAACCTTCAGAACCAACACCGGAACCTATCACCGAGACTAAGGAACCAACACCACAGCCGGAACACCTAGAGGAACAGCCACAGCCAGAAGTTGAACCGGAACCCGAATCTATACCGGAAGCTAGGGAACAGGCTATACCAACACCACAAGGAACCGACTATACAGGATGGACTACCGCACAACTTCGAGAAGAGGCAAAAAGCCGTAAACTCCAATGGCGACCGCTTATCAACGGGAAACGTAAACCCCTGAACAAACCCCAATTAATCGAACTCCTGACAGCTTAATAAACCTTACACCCCTCTCCTAGAGGGGACTGTAACCCTATCTATCCTAATGTATAGCCTAAGCTTATAGACTAGAACTATACCCTATAAATAATTAGTATAGATAAAATATAGCTAGGTACTAGACAAAAGGATAGAAAGGAGCTATATTATTAAGTATAGACAGAAGAGAGCCAACCGGACAAGTAGCGGTAAACCTTAAACCCTAACGGTGGGAGGCATGAAGCGATAAGCGTAGTGCTGAGATAAAAACTCTCTGAAGCCTATAAAACAACAGAGACAACCGGATTAACTTTTGCACAGCGTCCGGTTGCCTCCCTAACCACTCACATTATTAATGGAGTTAAATCAATGGTAGCTCAAATCAGTACGACAATCGAAACCCGCATTATCTACACCTATGAAGACTTCGACGGCGTGATGGTGGACGTGGTGGAAATGGTTTACCCCAACGGGAAAACGGAAACCCGGTCATGCTGGACAGATGAAAACTTTACAACGGGTGAAACTGTCCATCACGTTGTCACTCGCTCCGGGTCTGTTCTTAAAAGCAATTGGGCAACGACGGCTAACAATAAATGGATGACCGCTTATATCGAACTTTGGATCAAACGTTATCAAGCGGAATGTGAAGCCTTTCAAGCCAATATGGACACCTTAGCTCACCCGGAATTCTACACACCGGAAGAATACGCCCAAGCTAAAGCAGACTTAGGCTTCTAAACACAATCTAGGGGGTGAAACATCCCCCTCTACGCTTCACAAATCATCAATTAAATAGGACTAAAAACAATGGGTAAACTGTTAAACGCAATTGTAAAATACCCCGCAGGAAAAATACTTGAAACCAAGTATGGGGAGAAGGTTAACGCCGTTTTTGAATGCGGTGGGGAGGAAATCAAGATATGGGCTGATGCCAATTCTCAAAAAGCGGAAACACTCAAAAGTTTAACCAAAGGTGAACAGCGATTAATCCTTGACGATAACGGAAAATACAAGCTGTTAGAAGATGGAGAAACCTCCCAAACTAACGGGAATGGTAACACCAATGGCAACGGAAAAACTAATAGCAACTATGAACCGTTGACCGATGATAAAAAACGAGCGATAGGACAGTTCATAACTGAACAAGCCGACCTCTTAGCGTTCTGTCACGAAACCGCCTATAAAGCCTATAACAAGCGTTTTCCCCATGACCCGATGGATGAATCAGAATCCTTTGCTTTAGACTCCGAAACCATACAAAAAGCAGGGATGAGCTTGTTTATTACTACTCAGAAACGATTCGGAATCTAACACGATAAAAGGGGGATTATTCCCCCTCTAACCGCTTCAAATTAACAACACGACACAAGGATTAAACAATGAACAGCTTACAACTTGAACTAGACTCTATAAACTCTCAACTTGAACTTTTAACCTACCGCAAAACCCAGTTAGACAGTATCATGGCTGAATATTCAGATGTTGTTAATCGGGTTAAAAGTTTGGTTTTGTCGATGGAGGATGCCAACGTTGAACCCTCTAATTTATTAATGGAAATTGAGGGAATTATTCATGGTGAACCTAACCCCACGCCGGAGGAACTGCCAACTGAGACAGAACCGACACCGGAGTTAGAGCCAACTGAGGAACCAACGGCAGAGGAACAGGAGCCAACGGCAGAGCCAACACCCGAACCCTTTACCTTTGACATCTCCCTATATCCCAAACTTAACGCCCTAGGCTTACCCGTTCAAACAGAAGCGGAACCGGAATCTAAACCGGAACATATTAAGCGATATCCTAACAATATCTACTGGGATAATGGCTCTGGTGTGCGAGTTTTTGTCCCCAAGAAACGGCGGTATAAACTAGAGTTAGAAGCCATTGCAAAAGATTGTATTGAGCAAGGATATTCCTCTAAATTCGAGATTGTTGAGTGTGACGGTGATTGGTTGACAATGTTCTCTAATGTGACATTAGAAAGCAGTGTACAGGGCATTATTAACAATTTCTACCCTAAACATACGGACGGTGAAACTACACCGGAGCAAAATCCTGAACCCGTTAAATTAATGGCTTGTGTTCCGACTGTTGCGATCTCACCTACCCCAACACCAACACCTAAAACCCGATTGAATGATCAAGCTTATCGACGGGGTGACACCCTTCTGATCGGCTTCACTAACAAGCGGTTACTGAACAGTTGGGAGAAATGGATAAAAACTTCATGGGGTGACAGCGTGAAGACTTGGAGCGATGAACAGTTGGACGGCTTTACTCATTGCCTTTCTGTTCTATGGTATGGCTCATCCAGCTTCATTGATTGGGAACGCTTAAGCTCATTAAATTACAGTCTCAAACCCGATGAACAGCCAACGGCTATCAAATTAGATGATGTTCGAGATGTCATTCTTACCCTTCAAAACAGTGGTGTAAAATTCATCTCAAAAGGCGAGTTATTAGCTCATCATCTCAATAGTTTAAAAGCTTCAGATTTAGAGGGATATCTTGAAAAATTAGCAGAGGAAGGGTTGATAATTCTCGGTAATAAATCCATTGATTTGTGTGTTAAGCCATCGGAACAAAAGCAAGATAACCCGACTTTTGAATACACAGAAGTTGATTCTAAAACTACCAAAATCTACAACAACGGAATGCTTTTAGGGATTGCTAAGAACTGCGGTACTCATTGGGAGTCACCACAGTTTCCAGGTCAAACATTCCCTAACCGTCGTGATGTTGTAGCCGCGTTATGGGAACTGGTGAACAAGTTCTAAAGCTTCTGGGAGGTTTAACCGCCTCCCTACCCCTAACGATTTAGGGTACACAAAAACCCTGAAACCCAATAAAACCGTACCCTAAATGAACCCAACGCCCAAACATTTAGGGTACACCAAACCGCTAGAACCCAATAAAACCGTACCCTAAACCGGACAATGGCACGACGTAAGCAGACTGATGAGCTAACGATTGAGAGGGTAATCCAGTGGGCTGCTACCCTTACCCCTGGACATCGGGGGAAGGGTAGGTCGGTTTTAGGATGAAAAAAATGTCATATCGTGTCATTATATATGTAAGGTTTAAATCCCTTTTAGGGATTGATTGAGGTAGGGAGTAGCCGAGATGCCTGATTTAGCGTTTTATCCTAGTCCTATTTCTGCTTTCCACTCACTAGATGGGCTACTAGAAGTCGAGAAAGTCGAGAAAAAATTAAATTGTAAGAAAAATAATCTGTCTAATAATCGAAAAGTGCCATTCCTAATGACACTTCATAAGATAGAAGAAATTACATCACAAATTGAAGCTCTTGCTTCTAAAGTCCAAGATAATTGGGATGAATTTTCAGATGAGCAGAAAAGAATGCTTGAAGATTTGATATCTGACTCTGGTGTAAGTATGAAGTTATCAGAAAATTATCCTAATAAAAAAAATCGGTTTTTATCAGAGTTGGTTTTTAAATTTGTAAGAAACTTAAATTTTCTTTTATTGGTAGTTATTTCAAGAGAGGAGTTTGTTCAAAAATTAACTGATTTTAAATATGCAGTGGAAACACTAAAACATAATTTACGAGAACAATTACAGTGTGAGTGTTCAACCGTAATTACTCAAGATAACTGGCTAAAATATAATCCTGAAGCGTTAGCTTCTGTAAAGCGAGGCTTGGCTCAGGCTGAATCTGGGGAAGGCTTTTATTTAGGGTCTTTCGCCGAGTATATTGATTTGGAAATTGATGACTAACTAAATAGAAAACCAGTGGAAGATAAAAAAAAGGCGGAATATAAATTAATATTTCAACCTAATGCAGAACGTCAATTCCAATTACTAGAGAAACAGAATCCCAAAAAACACAAAAAAGTATTAAAAACACTTGGTTTTTTACAAACAGATCCGCGTCATCCAGGTTTACAAACTCATAAATATGATCACCTTGAAGGCCCTGACAAAGAAATAGTGTTTGAAGCTTATGTAGAAAATAACACCTCTGGTGCTTACAGGGTATTTTGGTACTACAAAGCTGCATCAAAAAAGGAATTTGATGCAGAACCAACAATTATAATTATTGCTATTACTCCTCATCCATAAAGTCAGACAAAAGCATTGATAAGCTTGATTTTTTAGTCCCACTTGCCACAGAGCGCCCACCCCCCTAACAATCCTCTTAACGGGTGTAGGCGCTCATGAAGGTAAATCGGCACGGCAAGGCTAAAATCTTATCCTCTGCTTAAGTTCAGTTTCTATTTCTACACCTAATTAAGCCCACCTACTTATCACACTCAAGCTGATTAAGTACCCAAAGATAATTATTTACACATTTCTGATTTATTGTTCCTTATTCCCTGTCTCAACTAGGTAATTTATTTCGTACAAGCGTTTAGCAATTTGCCTCAAAATAGGTAGGCAATTTCTGCGCCAATAGGAGTGTAAAGTTTGATCACGAATCTCTAGCTCAGAAGCAATATCTTGAAATTTTTTGTTATCAAAATATAGCTTTTTTATAAGTGTTTTGCAATTACAATCTGGATAATTGCGAGGATAAGAATTCTGTAATTCATTTTTTGGATCTTCCTGTATATAACATTTAAAGGAATTTAAAAACAGCCTTTTTTCCTCAGCTTCTAATAATTTTAATGGGTCTAAAAAACTTGGGATAAGATCCATATCCAATTCTAAAATTGACTTATTACTCCGACGCTTAACATCGTAACAATCTCGTTTGAGTATCATTATAACCCAATAAATAAAATATTTTTTAACCTTATCGGCATCACCTGGATTTTTACAATCTAAGGATTCCATATCAAGCCCATGCTTTTGTGGAAACCTATTAATGTTTTTTCTGATATCCTTCATTGTCTTTGGGAGTGCTTCATCGTAATAAGGTAGCCAACCTTCACCTAGACGTGCCTTAACTTCAGGAATCTGATCTATAACGTAGGCTAATGTTTCGGCAGCTTGTGAGTCCTGTAACGCTTCCTTAATTAGTTGGCACAATAATCTATCTGGTATCTGTTCCATAACAACTCAGTTAAAATTAAAGTTTTGTAACGATTTGCATAACTTTCCTCTTGTTTTACGATTAAAGAATAGGGGGAAAGAAATTGACCTAGATCAACTTCTTTCTCTTCCCTATCCAAAACCTAGCTAAACAAGACCATCTGGTGGACGCAAACGATGCAGTAGATCGCGCTTGACGTGCAAGCTGCTACATCAGCGACTCTTTGGCTTTTTGGGTTTTTATCCCAGTGCCGAAAGGTTCGTTCCACGAGGTAGATCAGCATCATCAGCGCCTGTAACGCTTGTTGATGTGAATCGAGCAACGATGGTTCACACATAAGTTGACCCCATAAAGGTTGACTAAAAACAAAAAAAAACAATGTAAGTTTTCCGATCAGCACTGAGAGGTGAGAGTCAAAGTGCTGCGTTTTACCTTGAATGTGATTATAACTTTGGTTATTCAGCCCGTTAAAAAACTTATCAAAACGCAATATTTGGCTGAGAACGATTAATGATTTATGAGAAAAAACGGTAGTGAGTTTATAGTCGCGAGTCGTTCTCTCTATGCAGCTAACGACAGTTTCGTCATCAACATCTAACCCACTTTGAGTTTCGAGTGCGATCGCGCTTCTCACCCTGATTGTAACTGGGAAACCTTTTGTAAGGACTACGACCATCGGGTTTCTATCTTCTTGAATGCAACAAAAGCATTGATTTTTTAATCCCACTTGCCACAGCAACACCCACGCCCTAACAATCCTCTTAATGGGCATGGGTGCTTTTGTGAAAGTCAACAGGCATGGAAAGGCAAAAATACTCAGCCAAGATGAAATTCAGATCCTATTTAATGAAGGGCTAACAAACCTCAGAGATAGGGTGCTTTTTGCTGTCTGTTTGTTTACCGCCGTTCGCATCAATGAAGCCGTTACCCTCCATACGGCTGATGTCTACGACAAGAGGGGACGGGTTAGGGATGAGCTTACCTTTAGGAAGTCGAATACTAAACGCAAGCTGGCAACCCGCACGATTCCGGTACTGGATGAGTTACGGGGTTATCTACAGAAGTACAAGCCAGAAGCGGGTAAGCTGTGGCTGTTCCCTGGTGGAACGTTCCGAGATGACCAAAACCACCATATCACCTCTGATTCCGGCGCACGGATTCTCAGAAAAGCCTTTGAACAGACTGGCATTGATGGGGCTAGTAGCCACTCGATGAGGAGGACAGCCCTAACCCAAATGTCTAACGCTGGCATCCCCCTCAGAACCATTCAGGAAATATCTGGACATCGCAACCTTGAACAACTACAGCAATATTTAGAGGTTCAACCGGAACAGGTCAGGGGTGCTATCGCCGCTTTGTCGATGCTGTCTCCTGTTAATAACGGAAGAGACGGAAAACCTCTATTTCCCGACATCCTCACCCCCAATCCTTGAAAAATCAGAATGTCCATTCGTGATCTGGATCATCAAGAGCAGCTTGAACATTTGCTAAGTTTGCTAGTTCTTTAAAAGGACTAGATTTAACAATTTCCGTAATTGAATTTAAAGTCAAAGCTAGTTGTTCGTTATTACCTGATGCGATTGCATCATCCACCACAGCGAACAATGAGCGAAAGTTTTTTGCACGTTCATCAAAAGAGCGATCTAGATATCCTATTAAAAACTCTCGTAAAGTGTTAATCTTGGCTACTGTTGTTTTTTCCCAAGCATCAATCTCACGTCGCTTTGTTTGTTCTTGTTCAGCTATTTTCAAGTAATCTGTGTATGCTTCAACTAATTGTTGAAGGTAATCATTAGGATTGACTACTTCATCAAATGCTTCTTTAAAAACTTTTTTAACACTCATTATTAACTATCTCCTAATGTACGATACTTAGCTTGAACAGCAGCAGTAGCAGGATTCAGCTTACCTTCACTATCTAAAATCGGGGTTTTCATAATTTCAGCAAGTGCTTTAATTAGAAGTGCTACTTGTTGGAACTTAGTAGCATCACGTTTGCGCTCAAAAGGTTGAGATTCTAACTGATTGAGGCTAAGAACAGCACATTTATTCAAATTGTCTACTACGATACTTAATTCATCAATTCTGCATCTTACTTGTTGTAGAAATTCTTTAGCAGTTTCAATTTGTGCGATTTGGACATTAACTTTAGCTTTGTATTCTCTTGCCTCTGTCAAAGCTTTTTCGCCCTTACCAGCAATTACAAAACCTCCAACAGCTAAGGCTGGTGCGACTGTAATACCACCCAAAACAACAGTACCAAGTGCCATACCACCACCTCCAGCAGCTAGTGACCCACCGCCCAACCAAGCCAAAGTGGCATTCCAAGCTGCTGCCCCACTTAACCCTGAAATAGCTGCACCTGTACTAGCAACACCTACAGATGTTGCTAGACCTGTTGCAGCTTGACCTGCTGCTGCACCTGCTACAACGGCTTTAATTCCACCTTTAAAAAACTGTTCAGCTTCCATCACATCAGTTTTGTATTCTTGAATCTGCTGAACAGATATTCCTTCCAGCCCTTCTAAAAACTCCAGATCTTGTTTTGCACGTTGTCCGATTTGCTCAATAAAAGCTACAAAACGTCTAATTGTATCAATCTTGATATTTAACTGTTGTTGACCATATTCTTCTGCCAACTTATTAGTAGTTTCCCAGTCAGATTGCAACTGATTGACAGCTTGTTTATGCCGTTTTTGAGCGCGTTGACCCATTTCGTTTGCTTCTTTCATATTGTCAACGCCTTCTTTACCTTTCACTACTCCATAAGCAGCAGTTCCCAAAGCTATAGCACCGAGGATAAATGGTATCGGCATAAAATACTCCTGATTCTTATTTCAACACTTCGGACAGTTTGCGATCGCAAACGGTAGAATAAGGGTTCTAGGCTTTTACTCAAAAACTGTCCGGGGTAATGTTATATATGTCCTTAATAACATTACTCAACTTTTTTCGAGTGACTACTAACCGATGGGACTGGCACTGGGTAGGGTAGCCACCGAGATCCGTGCAAAAAGGGACACGTTGTAAAGTTTGGTAACGCTCGATTGTCCCAAGATTCGGTAAACCCGAATTTTGATAGTGTCTCAACCTTGACCGGACACGGTTAACCAGTTGGGGGAACTGTTGCAGATTTTTAACGGGTGTTGATAATCTCCCGCCGTCACGGGGAAACGTGCCACAAAAATACTCCCCCAATTCTGAAGAAAGTTGAGGGAGTAAAACGGGTTAGCCGCTTTACGAGCGATCGCTATTTAACGGTTTGGGCCGATGCGGCATCCTCAATCCGTTTCTTAATTTTTTGAGTCATCGCTTCTGAGGTTTCGGACATTTTCTTAGCAGCGTCGTACATCTGTTGACCCATTTCTAACAACTCGTTTAGAACTTTTTCATCTGGTAAATTTGTCATTGTAGGTTCTCCAATCGATTTCGATAAGTTAGGGTTCGGCTTTTGGCTTCAGAAACTTCACCTTTTAAAGTTGATAAATACTCTCCGACTTCCTGAATTACTACTGATATAATTAAGGGGGAAATGTCTTGAGAGAGTTGTTCTCTAGCGTTTTGGGTATCCCTTCTGGCTTTATCGACATACAATAAAACCGAATTGAAAAAGTAAGAAATCTGAAGGAATATCGGGTTGTTTTCAAATAGAACTAGAAAACGGTTGGCAATTGTTAAACCTTCTGTTGCTAGTTCCTCAATCTCATCTAATTCTCGGTTAATTTGCTCGATTAACGCCTCAATCTCCGGTGGTATTGACATTGATATTTTTAGTATCTCAAGGTGTTTCTATTAGTTCCCAGTCAGCAAGTCCTGAGACACCTATTCTGACAGGAACCCCCAGATAATTAGCGGTGTAATAGTCGGTTAGGTATCGCGCCATTG